>CAYMLC010000246.1:0-5917 GCA_964390765.1 uncultured Nitrospirales bacterium | reverse complement strand
GGCGACGACCTGCCCAGCGCCGTTCGCGATGGCTTCGGCGGCGGGCGGCCCAATCTGATTGTGGACAACCTGGGCGGGCCCTTCCTCCACGAGTGCGTGAAACTGGCCGCGCCCGAGGGCCGCATCATGGTCGTGGGCCTGCTGGCCGGCCTCAAGGCGGAGGTGACGATTGGCCTGCTGATCCACAAATGCCTGCGGCTGCAGGGACTGAGCGTGAGCTCGTACACGCCACAGGCCGCCGCCGCTGCATGGGACGGCGTGGTCGAAGCGCTGACCCGGGCCGGGCGGCGCCCGCTGGTCGACCGCACCTATCCGCTCGACGCGCCCCGGGAAGCCTTCCAACTATTGCGTTCGGGCCCACTGGGCAAGGTGCTTTTTGCCTGTCAACCCTAGCCGTGTGCATGGGGCGGGCCCGCGCGGATTTCTCTTGACCCGCCCCCGCAGCGTTGCTATATTCAGGTCAGTGGAGGTGGGGAGCGATGCCAGCCAGCCCTGCGCTTAGCGGAAGCGAGACCGGCCCAACCCTCCCCCTTTAGCGAGTTGTTCGTGCGCCCGCCAGATGCCAGACGGCGGGGTGGGCGCCAGAATCACGCAGGACATAGACCCGACCAAACCATCCAACCCGAACACCAAACAGAAGCCCGAAAGGAGGGATGCACGTCACGCGAGAGCGTTTATATCTGCTTCACGGGTTCGGGGCACTACGGGATGTATCAAATAAAACTGGGGACGCAGCTTCGACGCGGCGATGAGGCCGTGCGGGCTGTAGTCGAATTAACAATGTCAATGACCCTAAGTAATTAGGGGAGGAGATTAAGCGCAATGCGTTCGCTTAAACACTTGCTTATCGCCGCTGTGGTCGTGGCCCTGGGTGGCTCGGCCTATGCGGAATTGCAGAATGTGTGTGTGGGCGGCTCGCTGCGGATTCGCGGTAGTTACTACACGACGCCGGCCAATTTTGACGGCACGTTTCGTAACCGCAATCAGGCAGTACAGCCCTGGTGGTTCAACAACAACGCGATTAACGGCGCCGGCGTGAATGCCGCTGGTGTGCTCGGCCCCCTCGCCCCGGCCAACCCGCTGAACGCCTTCCGGTCGCCCGGTATCCCGTTCTTCGGTCTTGGCCTGCCCTTCCGTCCGTTGGGCAACCGCTCGAACTTCGTGCTCGGCGGCACCAACTTCACGGAAGACGGCGAGAGCCTGAGCTTCGTCGAGCAGCGCACGACCCTGAGCGTGCTGGCTGACTTCACCAACGATGTCTCGGTGTTCATCGAACTGGACAGCTACGACATCTGGGGTGAAGACTTCCGCTCGAACTACATCACCGGTGCCGACTTCTCGTCGACCACGGCTGAAGACGTCGAAGTCTACCAGGCCTATGTGGAAGCCAACGAGATGTTCGGCTATCCCCTGCGCCTGCGCGTTGGTCGTCAGGAAATGAGCCTCGGCAGCGAATGGCTGGTGGGCGTGAACAACGGCAGCTCGTTCTACTTCGGCCTGTCGTTCGACGCAGTCCGCCTGACCTACGCGACCGACATGTTCAGCGTGGACGTGTTCGGCTCGAAGCTGGTTGACACCTCGCCGATCGAAGAAGACGGCGACGTCGACCTGTACGGTATCTACGGTAGCTACCTGGGCATCGAAGACATCACTATCGACGCCTACTGGCTGTACCTCCGTGACGCGCGCGCGCGTAAGGACACGCAGTTCGGTCTTGTCGGCGAAGCCGTCGAAGACCTGTTCAATGTGGATAACTACGACGCCACCAACCTGCACACCATTGGCCTCCGCGGAGCCGGCGTCTATGGCGCCTTCGATTTCGAGTCTGAAATTGCCTATCAGTTCGGCAGTGCCGACGCGTTTGGCTTCCAGTTCACGCGCGGTATCTACGGCGATGACGAAGCCGAATTTGACAACTTCGGCGGCAACCTCGAAGTGGGTTACACGTTCGACATGACCTACACGCCGCGCGTGTACCTGGGCGTCGCCTACTTTGAAGGCGAAGACAACCGCGACATCACCTTCGGTGAATGGCTGTGGGCCCAGTTCAACCCGTTCTTCGAAGGCGAAGCGTCGGTCAGCTTCAACCGTCTCTTCAGCAATTGGGAGTACACGGAGTTCTTCGCGAACACCGATCTGAGCAACAGCTGGATCTTCCGTGGCGGCATCAGCGCCAACCCGACCGAGCAGGTCTCGGTACTGTTGGCCGCGAGCCACTTCATCGCTGACGAGCCGTTTGCTGACACGCCGGACGTGCAGCTCTTCGGCAACCGTGTCACGTGGTTCTCGCCGCTCTCGTGGATCGACGAAGAGCACGACGACACGCTGGGCACGGAAGTCGGCCTGTACGTGACCTACGAGTACAGCGAAGACCTGACCTTCGAAGTGGGTTGGGCGCACCTGTTCGTGGGTGAAGGCCTCGAAGAAGGCAGCTACCAGGGCCTGAACGGCACGTTCTTCCTGGGTGGCCGCGACAGCTTCGACAGCGAAGACGCTGACTACGTCTACATCGAGACCTCGATCAGCTTCTAAGGCCTCGCATGTAAACGCCTCTGTGGCTTGACCAGGTCCCCGCGGGTAACCCCCGCGGGGGCTTTTGTTTTCAGACCCGACGCCGGGCGGGCGGGCGGCTCAGGCGGGCCCGGGTTGGCGGCCCCGCCTCCGCCCGGGCCACCGCGCATTGTACTGGGCCATGTCCGCTCGCTATCCTCCAACCAAGGGAGCGGTTGCGCCTATGTATCGCGAGCAGATCGAAGCATTACTCTCCGAAGTGGCGGCCGGCACGCGCCCGGTCAGTGACGCGCTGGCCGCGCTCGAGAACCTGCCCTTCGAGCAACTCGGATTCGCCACCATCGACGTGCACCGCCCGCTGCGACTCGGCTATCCCGAGACCATCTACTGCGCGGGTAAGACCGGTGAACAGGTGGCCGCCATCGCCGAGCGCATGGCCGGGCACGGCACGAACTTTCTGGGCACCCGGTGCGACGCCCCCACCTTCGAACTCGTCAAGGCGCGGGTGCCAAGCGCGGTCTATGTCCCGGCGGCCCGCGCCTTCACCGTCATGTCCCAGCCTCCTCAGCCGCTGCCCGGCTACGTCGCGCTGGTATGTGCCGGCACGAGCGACCTGCACGCGTCGGAAGAGGCGGCCACCACCTTCAGCGTGCTGGGGGTGCAGGTCGAACGCGTCTACGACGTGGGCGTGGCGGGGCTGCACCGGCTGCTGGCCCATCTCGACACGCTGCGCCAGGCGCGCGTGTGCATCGTGTGTGCGGGCATGGAGGGCGCGCTGCCCTCGGTCGTCGCGGGGCTGGTGCCCGTGCCCATCATCGGCGTGCCCACCAGCGTGGGCTATGGCGCGGCGCTGGGCGGCTTCACCGCACTCATGGGCATGCTCACCTCGTGCGCCAATGGCTTGACCGTGGTAAATATCGACAACGGCTACGGCGCGGCAATCGCCGCGTACACGATGTGCCGCACCCTGGGCGAGACGGAGACTGCATGCGAATAGCTTATTTTGACGGTGCCGCCGGCATCGCCGGCGATATGGCCGTGGGCGCCCTGCTGGATGCGGGGCTTGATTTCGAGGCCTTGCGCGAGGGCCTGGCCGGGCTGGGCGTAGGCGGCTATACGCTGCGCGCCGAGCGCGTGAAGAAGAGTGGCGTGATGGCCACCAAGTTTCACGTGGACCTGGAACCCACCGGCGAGAAGCCCCACCGCCACCTGCGCCACATCGTCGAGATTCTCGAAGGCAGCACGCTGCCCGATGCCGTGAAGCAGGGCGCACTGAAGACCTTCCAGAAACTGGCCGAGGCCGAGGCCACCGTACACGGCACCACCATCGAGAAGGTGCACTTTCACGAGGTGGGTGCCGTGGATGCCATCGTCGATATCGTCGGCATCCACTATGGCCTGCATCTGCTCGGGGTCGAACAGGTCCAGGCGGCGCCGCCCAATGTCGGCGGCGGCACGGTCACGTGTGAACACGGGGTCATGCCGGTGCCGGCGCCCGCCACGGCGCGCCTGCTGCAGGGCCTGCCCACGCAGGGCACGGCCGATATCGGTGAACTGGTGACGCCGACCGGCGCGGCATTCATCGCGGCAACGGCCGCCAGCGTGGGCGACGCGCCCCCCATGCAGGTCGACGCGATCGGCTATGGCGCGGGCACGCGCGACCTGCCGGACCGCGCCAATGTCGTGCGCGTGCAACTGGGCGAGGCCCTGGCCGGTGCGGGTGCAACGGAGTCAGTGACGGTTATCGAGTGCAATGTGGACGACACCACCGGTGAACTGGTGGCGGCAACGTGTGAGGCGCTGCACGATGCCGGGGCGCGCGATGTCTACGTGACGCCGGTCGGCGGCAAGAAGGGACGGCCCGCGCAGGTCATCACCGTATTGGCCGCGCCGTCGGATGCACTACGCCTCGCGGAATGCCTGCTGACCCACAGCACCACCTTCGGCGTGCGCATGCACGAAGCGAACCGCTATGTGCTCGAACGCGATTGGCAGGAAGTGTCGACACGCTACGGCAGTGTGCGCATCAAGCTGGGGCGGTGGCGCGGCGCCGTGGTGCAACGCGCGCCTGAATTCGAAGATTGCACCGCGTGCGCGGCACAGGCCGGGGTACCGGTGCGCGACGTCTATGCCGCGGCGCTGGCCGCGGCGCAAGAGCTGGCCCCATGAGTGAACGCATCGCCGTCTATCCCGGAAGCTTCGACCCGCCCACCCTGGGTCACCTCGACCTGATTCGGCGTGCGGCCCGGCTGTTCGACCGGCTCATCGTGGCGGTGGCCGTGAACGAGGCGAAGGCGGGACTCTTCAGCACCGAAGAGCGCTGCGACATGCTGCGCACAATGGTGCATGATCTGCCCGGCGTCGAGGTTACCCAGTTCCACGGACTCACGGTCGAGTTTGCGCACCAGGTGGGCGCCGTCGCGCTGGTGCGTGGCCTGCGCGTCGTGTCGGATTTCGAATTCGAACTGACCATGGCCATCACCAATCACAAGTTGGCCGAACAGGTAGACACCCTGTTGCTGACGCCCAGCGAGCCCTACCTCTTCCTGAGTTCACGGCTGGTGAAAGAGATTGCCAAATTCGGCGGCGACGTCAGCCACTTCGTGACGCGCGAAGTGGAACAGCGCCTGCAGGACAAGCTGGCTTAGGCGCGCCTTGCGCAGGCGCCACACCGCCGCCGATACAGCCGGCACCCGTGCGCGGCTGCCCCTGCTGCACGCCCTGCTGCTCGGCCTCGCGCTCTGCGTGGCCACCCTGGCGCCGGGCGCCCCGCAAGTACTGGTACAGACGACCGCCACCTCGGCCGCCGGCGAATCGGGCGCACATCATCTGCACGCCGCACACGCGCACACGCTGGTGCCGCTGCCCGGGCCGCTGAACCTGGGGCTGGGCGCGGCGCCGCGTCTCTTGTCCGGGGCGGCGGCCATGGTGTGGGCGGTTGCGCCGCCCCCGGCCGAGGCGCTGCCCACCTTGCTGCACGGCGTGAACACGCAACCCTTTACAGAGACACGGCTCATCGCGGTCGCGGCGTCGGCGGCGGGCGCGCCCTACACGGCGGAAGGCTGGCTGGGCCCCGCGGCCCGCGGCCTGCTGCTGGCCACCAGCACAGACGGCGCCTCGCTGGCGGTGCTGCAGTTGCCCGAAGGACGCCAGGGGTTGGCCACGGTGCGCGAAGCACGCGCCATCGCGGGCAAGGTGGCAGCGGTGGCGGTCGAGCCGGACACCGGGCGCTTCCTCGTGGCCGTGCGCGAGGGGGGCCGCCTGCGCCATGCGCTGCGGGCCGGCCGCTGGACCGGCGACGCGCTGGTGCTGGGTCCCGCCGAGCCGATGACCCTGGTCAGCGCGGGACCCGTTGCCCTGGCGCCCGCGGCGACGGGCGGATTCTGGCTGGCCTCCAGCGGTGTGC
>CAYMLC010000245.1:0-5941 GCA_964390765.1 uncultured Nitrospirales bacterium | reverse complement strand
GCCTGCAGGCGCTGCAGGAATCGGGCACGTGGCTGGTCACGCTCGGGGCGTCGGGGGTGCTGATGACCCTTGCGCTGCTGGTCATGAGCTATTGGACCGCGCGCCTGACCGAGCGCCAGCAGGCGGCCAAGCGCTATCTGGAATCCGCCAACGAAGAGTTGGGCGAGCGCCTGCGCGAGGCCGAGCGCTCGCATCAGCAGACGGTAACGCTCTCGAAACTCTACGAAGACCTGATGACCTGCCACGACGAGGTGGAGTATCTGACGCTGGCCGAGCGCTATGCGCGCCAACTGTTCAATGAATGCCCGGGCGCCATGCTGTTGTTGCACCGGCCGGGGGAAAAGCTGATGCGGCCGGCCGCACCGTGGGGCTGCTGGCAAGAAGTGGCCACCGATATCGCCGAAGAGGCCTGCTGGGCGTGGCGGCGCCAAGACGTGACCACCACGCAGTCGCCCACCGACCAGATGTGCCGCGCTCAGGCGGGCAACCTGCACGCCCGGCCACACTGCTGCGTACCCTTGAGCGCGGGTGGGGGGCGGCTGGGTGTCTTCGTGTTGGCAATGCCCGAGGCGGCCCTGCGCGATGAGGCCCGGCGGCGTCTCGAAGACCTGGCCATCTCCTTCGCGCAGCGCGTGGCGTCGGGTCTCCACAGCCTGCGCCTGCGCAATGAGTTGCAGGAACAACTCATTCGCGATCCCTTGACGATGCTGTTCAACCGGCGCTACATGCGCGAGACCCTGGCGACCGAAGTCGCGCGCTCACAACGCCGCAAGACCCCGCTCAGCGTCTTGATGCTCGACATCGACCACTTCAAGCAATTGAACGACACCTACGGTCACGAGGCCGGCGACCTGGTGCTGAAGACGGTGGCCAACACCTTGCAGCGCAACGTGCGCCGGGGCGATGTGCCCTGCCGCTACGGTGGCGAGGAGTTCGTGATCGTGCTGCCCGAAGCGACCCAGTCGCACGCCGCGTCGCGCGCGGGTGAACTGCGGCTGCAGGTCGAGCAGATTGCATTGACCTACGGCGGCCAGATTCTCCGCACCACGATCAGCGGCGGAATCGCGACATTGACCGCCGATATGAAGACCGAGGAAGACCTGCTGCGTGCGGCCGACAAGGCGCTCTACGCGGCAAAGATGGCGGGGCGCAACCGCATTTTCATTGGCGAGCCTGCCGGTCACCTGCACCCGCTTGATCAGGCCGATCAGTCGCTCGGTTCCTCATCACTCTGAGGGGCGGCCTCGAGCGCGGCCAGATTCTCACGCGCGCCTTCGTGCCCGGGCGCCAGCCGCAATGCCCGCTCGAAGCAGGCCCGCGCCCGCGCCTGGTCGCCCAGCTTCCACAACACGACACCCAGGTCGCTGTGCAGGCCCGCGTCATCCGGCAACAACCGCAGCGCCTCGGTGAGCCGGGCCAGCGCAGCGGCCAGGTCGCCGCGGGTGTAAGCATCCTGCGCAGCCTGCTGCAGGGCACCGGCCTGCGCCGCCGTCTCGGGTGAGCGGGGGCCACGCTCCGGCCACTTGCGCGCGAAGCGGTCGGCATTCGCGGCAATGAGCGCATTGAATCGTTCGCCAACAATGCCCATGCCAGCGAAGGTGCGGCTGCCGTAGTGAAACACGAAGCAGTCCTCGGCCATGGCGAGGCGCCAGCCCGCCTTCCGCACCCGCATGCCGTAGTCGTCGTCCTCGAAATTGCCGATACCAAAGCGCTCGTCGAAGGTGCCCACGGCCGCCAGCGTTGTATCGCGAATGACCAGGCAGAAGCCGACCAGACGCGGCACCAGTACGCGTTGTCCGCTGAACTCCACGGCGCGCTGGTCGGCAAATGCGCTGATGCCTTCCAGGTCATGAAAGGCCAGGCCGTTGATATGTTGCGGGCCGCTGGCGCAGTTGGTGCGTGGCCCCACCATGCCGAGCAGCGGGTCGGCTTCGAAGTGCGCCAGCAAGCGCGCCAACCATTCGCGTGGCAACAGGGTGTCGCTGTTCAGCACCACCGCATGGCCTTCGGCGTGGGCCAGGCCTGCGTTCACGCCACCGGCAAAGCCCCGGTTCTCAGCCGTATGTACGACGGTGGCGCCGGGCACGCTGTCGAAGAATTCGCCGGCGCCGTCGGTCGAGCCGTTGTCTACCAGCACCAGCTTTACCTCGGGCGGCGTGTGCAGCAACAAGCTGCTTACGCATTGGCGGCAGTAGTCAACCTCGTTGAAGGCGGGGATAATGATTGTGGCGGGGGCGGACACGGGTGGCTCACTCCAGCCGGTCGCCCGGCTGAAATCGCACAAAGAAACCCGGCCACAGCCCCGGCACCGGAGCGAGCGTGAAGGCGGCGAAGATGGTCAGCGTGCCGGCGCCCGTGGCAATACGCAACTGCGGCCGCGCGGCCACCACCGTGCCCGGCGCAGCCTCCACAGGCTCGGGGTCGGCCTTGGCACGCAAGACGAACACGGCGTGTCCGTTACGCGTAAAGCGAGGCAGCGGAGAAGGGGAGAGGGCGCGTACCTTGCGGTCCAGCACTTCGGCCGGGGCGCCCCAGTCGAGCCACGCGTCCGCGGCGGTCGGGCGCTTCTCATAGGTCGCCAGCGCCGTATCCTGCGGCGTGCCGTGTACGCCTTCCGCTTCGATGTGGTCCAACAGGGGGCCGATCATCTCGCCCGCCTTCTGCGATGTGCGCTTGTACACCGTTAGCAGCGTGTCCTTCGATGTCAGCGGTATGCGCTCCTGCGCCAGGATATCGCCCGTGTCGATACCCGGGTCGATGACATGAAAGGTTACGCCGGTCTCGGTATCGCCCGACAGAATGGCCGCGCTGAATGGGTTGGGCCCGCGGTGCCGAGGCAGGAGGGAGGAATGACTGTTGATGCATCCGAGGCGCGGAAGCTCGATGACGGGCGGTTTCAGGATGATGCCGAAGCCGCCCACCAGGATCAGGTCTGGCGCGCTCGCGCGCAACGGCGCCAGTTCCTCGGCCGTCATCTTGTCGATGTAGACAATCGGCAGGCCGCGGCGCGCCGCCAGGCCCATCACCCCGCCGCCCAGGAGCCGTGCGGCCCAGCGTGCCCGCGTGCGTGCGCGGCCGCGCGTCTGGCGCCCATCGGCAATGAGCGCGACCAGTTCGTGGCCGTGCGCCTCGAGTCCGCGCAGGAGATTTGCCGCCAGACGCCCGCTGCCTGCCAACGCCACACGCATCAGAATTGCTTCCGCGAATCGAGCAGAATCGTCACTGGCCCGTCGTTTACCAGGGCAACGTCCATGTGCGCGCCGAATACGCCCGTGCCCACAGAGACCCCGGCCGCGCGCAACGCGGCCACGGCCGCTTCGTAGTGCGGCACCGCCTCTTCGGGGCGCGCCGCCGCAATGAAGGAAGGGCGCCGCCCGCGCCGGCAATCACCATGAAGCGTAAACTGTGAGACCAGCAGCACCGCCCCGCCCACGTCCAGCAGGCTGCGGTTAAACTTACCGTCGTCGTCGTTGAAGATGCGCAGGTGAACCAGTTTCTCGACGATGTAGCGCCGGTCGTCCTCGGTGTCCCCCTGCTCGATACCCAGCAAGACCATGAGTCCGGCGCCAATGGCACCCATTACCGCACCGTCTACGGTGACCCGCGCCTCGCGCACGCGCTGTACGACTGCTCGCATAATTCACCCTGCTTGCCGCGGAGTCTAGCAGCCGGTGCACGAAACGCGCCACGCCGGTATACTTGAGGGAGTAGCGCCGACGCGGCGCTCAGGGTTGGCCAGGAGTGCGCGCGTGGGATTGCAGCAGATTCACGAGGACCTGCACGTGCTGGCCGGGCGGTTGCTGCACCGCGCCACCCTGACCGATGGCGAACGCCGCGCCGCTGAATACCTGCACGACCGATTCAGCGCCGCAACCCCCGACGTCGAAACCGACCGCTTCGCCACGATCGAGAACTACCCCCTACTCTTCGCCATGTACTACGGCGAGTTCCTGTTCGTCGCGCTTATCGCGGGCTTTTTTCCGCGCATCGCAGTCGCATATGGCTGCGTGGTCTTCGTGCTGTACCTGGCCGAGTTGATGGGGTACCGCACCTTCTCGCGCCTGTTGCCGCAATACGAATCGCAGAACGTCTGCGCGCGCTTTCTCGCGCCGCAGCCGAAGGCCCTGTTCGTGTTCACCGCCCACTACGACAGCGGGCGCGCCAGCCCGCTCACACATCCCGGCATCACCCCCTGGGTGCAGCGTATCCATACCGGCATCGTGCTGGCCATGGTCACCGTGCTGGCCGGCTGCGCCCTTACCGCGCTCGGTATCGACGCGCAGGCCGACGTGCCCTATCCCACCGTGTTGCGCTGGGCGGCCGCCGCGGCCCTGCTGTCCGCGGCTATCGTGCTGCTCTACGCCGGCTCCTCGGGCGAAGACGTGCGCGGTGCAAACAGCAACGCATCCGGCGTGGCCGCCCTGCTGCAACTGGCCGAGCGCTTTCAGCAACGCCCACTCGAGACGGCCGACGTCTGGCTGGTGGCGACGGGTGCGCACGAATGCTGGATGAGCGGCATGCGCCACCTCTTGACCACGCACCAGTTCGACCGCCGCACCACCTACATCATCAATATCGAATCCGTAGGCGCGGGCAAGCTGAACTACCTCACGCACGAGGGCTTCCTGAACATCAACACCGCGGCGCGCCCGCTCGTACAAGAGGCCAAGGCGGCCGCCCCCGACTACGGCGCACGGCCGGGGCGCATGTTCGCCTTGCCCACCGCCGCCCACATGGCGCACGTGCGCGGCTTGCCCACCCTCACCCTCATGGGCCTCGACCTGCGCGGTCTGCCCTATCCCTGGAACTGGGTCGACGACCGCCTGACCGAAGTCGATGACAACGCGGTGGCCGTGAGCGCGGAATTCGCCGAGGTCATTGCGCGCAATCTGGCGCGGCGCGAGTACCCGGGCTGAGCGCGTGCGATGCCGGCGCCGCCGCGGCGGAACATGCCCGAGCTCGCGAGACGGAAGACAGATCCAGGACACCTCGTTACACCCGCTTAGGTGTGCTACCCTTGAGCGCATCCAGTCACAAAGGAGGGAATTTACCATGCAATTACAACCGCATACCTTCCGCGAATACGACATTCGCGGGGTGGTCGGTAAAGATGTCGACTCCGAAGTCTTC
This sequence comes from uncultured Nitrospirales bacterium, assembly GCA_964390765.1. GTDB lineage: Bacteria > Hydrogenedentota > Hydrogenedentia > Hydrogenedentales > JAGMZX01 > CAYMLC01. Next base: position 811 of record CAYMLC010000245.1, on the reverse strand, counting down.
GAGACCCTGGGCAAGGCCTACGTGCGCATGCTGCGCGGCAAGAGCCCCAACAAGAGCATCGTCGTAGGCCGCGATGGCCGCCTGCACTCGAAGGAATTGGCCTACGCATTCATCGATGGCGTGTGCTCGGCCGGACTCAACGTGGTCGACCTCGGCCAGGTGCCGACGCCGCTGGTCTATTTCGCGACCAACGTGCTCAAGGTCGATGGCGGCGCCATGGTCACCGCCAGCCACAACCCCGGCGAGTACAACGGGCTCAAGATGAGCATCGGCACCAAGAGTATCCACGGCGAGCAGATTCAGAAACTGCTCCAGATCGGGCAGCAGGGCGACTTCCCCGAGCCCAAGGGAAGCGTCACCATCACGCGCACCGACCTGGTGCCACGCTACATCAAGCGCATCACGCGCGATGTGAAACTCAAGCGCAAGCTGAAGGTCGTGGTCGACGCGGGCAACGGTGCCTCCGGACCACTGGGCGTTGCGCTCTATGAAGCCCTGGGCTGCGAAGTCATCCCGCTTTATTGCGAGGTCGACGGCACCTTCCCCAACCACCACCCCGACCCCACTATCGAAAAGAATCTGAAAGACCTCAAGAAGCTGGTTAAGAAACACAAGGCTGACCTGGGCCTGGCCTTCGACGGCGACGGCGACCGGATCGGCGGCGTGGACGAGCAGGGCAACATGCTGTGGGGCGACCGGCTGCTGGCGCTGTTTTCGCGCGCGATCTTGAAGGACAAGCCGGGCGCCACGGTCATCGGGGAAGTGAAGTGCTCGCGCAGTGTATACGAGTACATCCGCAAGAATGGCGGCA
>CAYMLC010000244.1:5104-5966 GCA_964390765.1 uncultured Nitrospirales bacterium | reverse complement strand
GGCGCCCGCGCCAGGCGGCAACCACACAGGTCAGTCCGGCCACAAGCAAGAGCGCCGGCGAGAGCGAGAGCAGCGTGAGCGGCCAGGGCCATCCGGGCAGCCACATGCCAATCGCGCCCGCGAAGGGAACGGCTGCAGCCGCCAGCCCGAGGCAGCGAAGCAGCGGCTTGCACGCGGCGTTGGGTATTGATGAATCGGACAGCATGCAACCCTCATGACGAATGGCGAGCGGCCACGTATGATGGCGGTGGGGCAACCAGAAGGACAACGTCATGCATACGACAACCGCACGCTGCGCACGGACCGCTACGCTGTTGCTGTTTGCGCTCGGCCATTGCGCGGCAGCGCTCGCAGAGGCGGCAGCGCCCACGGCCATCGCGATCACGAAGGGACCTGCCGAGCATCTCTTCGCCAGCTACTATGGCATCACCTCGTGGAACCCGAGCCAGCGCTATGTCGCGGTGTTGCGCACGGAGGTCAAGAACCGGCTGCCTACCGAAGCGGACCCCGCCACGCTCGGCCTGGTGGACATGGAAGACGGCTATGCCTTCCTTCCCCTCACCGAGACCCGCGCGTGGAACTTCCAGCAAGGTTGTATGGCGCACTGGCTGAGCGACACGCGGCTGGTCTTCAATGACCTGGTGGACGGCGCATTCGTTGCCGTCGTTTACGACATCGGCACGCGCGAGCGGGTGCGCACGTTGCCCTACCCCGTGAGCGCGGTCGCGCCGGACGGACGCACCGCCGTGAGCATTAACTTTGCGCGCCTGCGGGCCACGCGCCCGGACTACGGCTACGGCGGCAATGGACAGGCGGCGCACGCCGGCGTGGTGTTCCCCGAAGACGACGGCCTGTGGCGCGT
>CAYMLC010000244.1:0-5094 GCA_964390765.1 uncultured Nitrospirales bacterium | reverse complement strand
CGTCGACCTCGAGACCGGCGCGGCCGAACTGTTGGTCAGTGTGGCCGACACCACGGCGTTGTTGCCCACCTTGCGCGAGCAGCAGATCGCCTATTTCAATCACACCCTGTTCAGCCGCGACGGGAAGCGCGTGTTCTGGCTGGTACGCACGGCCCCCTTCCAACGCAACACCACGCCGCTGGTGGTGGACATCGAAGGCGGCCCGTTGAACCAGACGATGCCCGCGCGCTGGGGCGCCTCGCATTTTGACTGGCACCCCGACGGCCGCCTCATGGTCACGGCGCGCTATGAGCGGCGGCATTGGCGCCACCTGTTGTTTACACCCGGCAGCGACACCTACACCCCGCTCGCGCCCGAGGTGCTCGACCACGATGGCCACGGCTGCTTCTCGCCCGATGGAAACTGGATGGTGACCGACACCTATCCGCAGGGGCCCGAAGCGCTGCAGTCGCTCTATCGCATGCACATGGAGACGGAAGAGGTGGAGATGCTGGGCGCATGGACGCACCCACCCGCCTACAATGCGGAGCGGCGTGTGGCCCGCTGCGACCTGCACCCTCGCTTCAGCCCGGACGGCACCTTACTCGGCATCAACAGCGCACACACCGGCACGCGTCAGTGCTACGTGCTGCGCGTCGAGGAGTAGCGGTTACTTGCCTTCGGCCACCAGCGAGCCACCGTCGACGAGCGTTTGCAGTTCATTGGTCAACTGCTCGCGCGTCATGGGTGAGAAGCCCAGATGCGCCGCCTGCACGATGCCGTCTTTACCGATTACCACCGTGGTCGGGATGCTGGTGGCCATATAGTCCGCCTGCGCCGAACCCTGCCGGTCCATGGCCACGGGCACGTCCAGCTCCATCTGTTCGAGGAAGCCGCGCACCTGCTCGGGCGACTCGCGAATGTTCACGGCGTAAAAGACGACATCCTGGTCGGCGAACGCACCGGCGGTCTCGGCGATAACCGGCAGGGCGACCCGGCAGGGACCGCACCACGTGGCCCAGAAATCGAGCACGACCACCTTCTCGCCCTGCAGGGCGGCCGTGTCGAGCGTGCCGCCGTCCAGCGTATCCAGCTTGACCGCGGGTGCGGGCTCCCCCACGAGTGCCTGGGGACCGCGGCGCGCCGTCTGTTGGGTGGGTCGAATCTCCTCCGCGCCCTCGGGCGGGGTAAACGCAAACACCGCTTCATCCAGGTCGGCCGCGCGGTCGATCTCGCTCAGGCGCATGTCGAGTTCGACAAATGCGCCGCCCACGTCTTCGACCTCAGCCGTCAGTGCGCGCGTCAGGTCGAGGTAGAACCGCTCGACAAACGGTTTGTCCATACCGCTCAGCCACACGCGCGCATCGAAGCGCTTCATCGTCAGGTCCAGCCGCACGCGGCCATCGTCCAACTCTGCCACCTCGGCGCTGTCGCATTCGCGCAGCAGCATCGCGTCGTTGTGCAGAATTGCCCCCAGAAAGAAATAGCCTACCTGCTCCACGTCGCCACCCACGCCGCGCATCACCGCCTGCCGCGAAGACTGCATGGGCATCTGAATATACGCATTCTCCGCCGCCAGATAGCCCGTCACCGTTTCGCCGTCGGCGTAGTAGGTCTGGTCGCCGGCCTCGCTCAGCGTTTCGAAGTACAGGTAGTCATCGCCCAGCAGCGCGATCGTGCCACGCACGGTTTCGTCGAAGGGGTCGGCGGGATCGTTGATGCGCAGGTCTGCACTGAATTCGAAGCGCAGCGCATCGAGGCTGGCGGCATAGGCCATGGTATCGGCCAGCAGCGCTTTGCCCGGCGAAAGCGGCTCGCCGGGCGCCTCTTGTGCCGCGGCGGGCAGGGCGAGCGCGGCGCCCGCCAGCCAAACAAACAGCATGCGATAGGGCATGGAAATCTCCTCAGGGTTGCTTGGGCAACGTCGGCGGAGTCTAACAGGTTTACGCTTTATTCACTCAAACGCCGCCGACAGGTCAGGCCTTCCGCCGTACGCGCGCCGCACGCTAGAAGGGTTCGTTCAGCCGCTGTACGCGCCCACAGGCCAGAATCGTTGCCGGCTTCGCATTGCGCTCCACCTCGAGCACATCGCCTTCACGCAGCCGGTGGAAATCCTCGGCGCTGTCATACGCCAGCATGGCCGGCCCACGCGTGATGAGGAAGCGCAGCTTCACCTCTTCCGACAACACCATGTGGTCGATGTGTTCCGAGGTGTATTTGAACGCTACACCAATGCCCTGTGTAAAGAGACCGCGCGTAATCTGGTTGAAGTAGGCTGTGCTGCCGAACGGTGTCGACACGACGAAGCCATCGCCCAGAATCTCGAGTTCGTTCTCGTAGGGCAGTTCGTCCATCCAGAGCATAAAGCGCACGGCCGAATTGATGCGGCCCAAGTGTACATTGAACTCGTTGAGCGCGGATAGCGACAGCTCGGCCGTGTCGGCGCCCTGCCGGTAAATGCGCCCGCACAGTTTGAGGTATTCGTTGCGCACCAACGAGCCTTCGGCCAGCCGCGCGATCACTTCGTCGGCCGGGTGCGGAATACAGCGGTGGCCGCGGCGGCTGTTGAGGATGGGCACCTTGGGGATGCCGGGCCACTTGATCTCGGCGGCCAGCAGCGTGCCGTCGCCGCCATAGCAGATGACGACATCGGGCTCGCTGTCCACGATGCGCAGCTTCTTATGCTCGGCCACGTCGTCTTGCAGTTGGTGCGCTTCGTGGCCGAACAAGGTGGTACGCAGGCAGTCGCCATCGAAGGCGGCACCCTCTTCCCCACCGTTGCGCTCCGCGCGCTGTATCCACCAATCCTTTGCCATAACAGGGGTAGCTTAGCACGCGGCCTAGAACAAACGGGACGAGAAGCGCCGCGCCACAACGAAGGTAGCCACGAGCAAAAGCATCAGCAGCACGCTGTAGGCGAAGGCCGCACCGACGCCGGCGGTCGAGCGCCACGCTTCGTTGATGTGCACGGAGATGGGCGTGTTGTTCGGCACCGCGATAAGGATGCTGGCCACGAATTCGCCCAGGCTGGTGGCGAAGACCAGCGCACTGCCCGCGGCCAGTGCCGGCGCCAACAGCGGCAAGACAATGCGGCGCAGGGCGTAGGCCCGGCTGGCGCCGAGTGTTCGCGCCGCCTCGAGCAGTGAACCGTCGAAGGGCTCGATCGCCGCGCTGGCCACGCGCACGAGCAGCGGCACGTTGCGCACGAAGTAGGCCAGCGGCAAAAGCCAGATGGTGGTATGCAGGCGCAGCCAGTCGTCGTTGAAGGCGGCAACCAGCATGATGGCCACCACCGTGCCAGGCAGCGCCCAAGGCAGCATGACCAGCACGTTCATCAGGCCGCCACCCGGCCGCGCCCGGCCAATGAGGTAGCCCGCCGGCAAGGCCACCACGAGGGCCGCCACCGTGGCCAGCGCGCTCATCCAGATGCTGTTCATCACGGGGCGCAGCGCACTCCAGGCGCCGAAGGCGTTGGCGTAGTTTTCGAGCGTGAAGGCCAGTGGAAAGACCTCGGTCTGCCAGGCGCGGTGGTCGACGAACGATAGATAGACAATGTTGAGATGCGGTAGCAGCAGCACCGCCATCAGCAGCCAGGCCAGGACGGTCACCAGGCCGGTGGCCGCGCCGCTGCGCAGTGGCATGGGTGCGCCCTTGCTGCCGCCGCTTGCCGTGCGGGTGCGCGCCCGGAAAAACAGCAGGCCCAACAGCGAAAGCGCCGCCAGCACCACGGTCAGCGTCAGTGCCTCATCGGGCTTGTACTGTGCGCGCAGACTGTAGATCTCGGTGCTGAGTACGGGAAAACGCTGGCCGGCCACGGCCTCGCCAAAGAAATAGGGCGCGCTGAACGACGCGCCACTGCTCATGAAGCACAGCAGGCTCGCGCCCAGCAGCGCGGGCCGCAACTGCGGCAGGGTGACGCGGCTGAACGTGCGCCACGGGCCGGCGCCCAGCGTGCGTGCCGCTTCGAGTTGTGCGCGGTCGAGTGTCGCAAGGGCCGAAGATACCATCGCGTAGAAGAAGATGTAGAAGGCGTAGGTGTGGATGATGAGTATGGCGAGCCCGCCCGATACGGGCGGCACGGGCACGCCGAAGGCGGCCTCGAGCCCGCGCACGAGGTAGCCGTCTTCACTGATGAGGTAGTAGAAGCTGAGCACGCCGACGAGCGGCGGCAGGGTGAACGGCAGATAGGCCAGCCCCGCCAGCAGCCCGCGCCCCGGAAAGCGCACGCGCGTGAAGAGAAAGGCGAGGGCCGTGCCGAAGACAGCGCAACACACCACCGTCGCCAGCGAGATGAGCAGCGTGTTCCACACCGCCAGCAGCCCATCGCGCAGGGCCTGCATCTGCCAGGTGGCCACCGCGGCAACCAGCATGCGGCCCACCGGATAGAGCACCGCAAAGCCCAACAACGCCAGGCACGCGGCGCCCAGGCCGAGGTCGAGCGCGCGCGGCCGGCGCGCCCCGGCCCTCAACACTCCCGGCTAGGCCTCGATGGCGCCGGGCTTGGCCAGGTCGTGCTCGACGAAACGGCGAATCGCCTCGTGGTCGCCGTCGTCGAGTTTGGTAAAGAGAATCGCGACCCGGTAATTCACCTGGTCGCCGTCGCCGTCGGGCTCGCAGCGCACACTCACGCCCTCGGCTTCGATGGTGCGCGACACCGGCTCCGGCAATTCCAGCCCGATGCGCATGCGCGTCATCAGCGCCACCGGCTCTTGCGTGTGGCAGAGCACGCCATTGGCGCTAATGTTGTCGACATGATTCAGTATGCCCGCAGCATCGCCACCGGCCAGCGTCACCGGACGCCGGCTGCGCGGGTATTTGCGGCGTTCGGCGCCACTCGCCATAGCGGTTTCCTCCACTTCGCAGCCCATACAGAGTTCGCCATGGTACGGCGCACCCGCGCGCGGGCGCAAGACCGCACTGCACTAGTGTCTTGAGTCGTTAATCCCTTCGCAAAGCCGGGTGATCTTTCCGAAGATTTCATCAGCGGTTGCTGTCCAGACGAAGGGTTTGGGATTCTCGTTGTGCTCTTCGAGATAGTCATGGATGGCTTTTTCGAGTTGACGCACGCTCTTGAAGACGCCGCGCCGGATACGTTTGTTGGTGATCTCGGCGAAG
>CAYMLC010000243.1:0-5970 GCA_964390765.1 uncultured Nitrospirales bacterium | reverse complement strand
CAAACGCGCGGCATCTAGAAGCGGACCGATCCCGACCATCGACGCGTCCGAGAAATAGCCGAAGGCCTTGAGGTGCTGCGCCCGTTCCACCGGATCGGCTGGAATGGTCGAGCGGGCCTTGTTCACCAGACCGTCGCGGATCGCGTCCATCATTGCCTGGTGATCGGCCATCGCATGGATGATCGAGGCGGGGTTCTCATGATCGAAGACCAAGGGTGCCTGCGGGGCCATGACCGACAGGTCCGTCACGCTGCCGGCCCGCCGCAGCCCCTCCAGCGGGTAGGGTCCCAGATGGACGGGCCGGTTCCGGTCCGAAAAGATGCGCATATGTTCCCCCCTGATCCCCTATCACACTAGACTCGGACGGGCCGGATTGGAAAGCGTCAGCGCAGCTCTGTCAGCACCGCGTCCAGATGCGCCCGCCAGTCGGGGCGCGTGATGCCAAAGGTGGCCTCGGTCGTGCTGCAATCGAGGCGGGAGTTCAGGGGACGCGCAGCGGGGGTTGGGTAGTCCGTCGTGGGGATGTCCGAAACCTCTGGCGTCAGCCCGGCCTTGTCAAAGATCGCGCGGGCGAAATCGGCCCAGCTGACATCGGGCGTGCCGCTGAAACCGTGCACCATCAGTACCGCGCGTGACGCGTCGGCCGGACCCAGATAGATGGGCCCGCCGTCCGCCAGCCAGCCATCGGCATCGCGCGGCGTGTTGGCCTCGTAACGCGAGACCAGCTGGTCGGTAACCAGGCTGCACCCGTACCCCAGCATCACCACGATGATGACCGCGTACAGCACATAGGGGCGCCGGGCGTACGCGGCGCGCCACCACGAACGCCAGCCGCCCCCGCTACGCGTTGGCATTGTGGCGCGTCGTCGCCAATTGCTTCACCGACTTGATGTCCATCTTGCCGGTGCCCAGCACGGGAATCTCGTCAATCTGATAGAAGGCACTCGCGCGCGGCCGCCAGAGGTTCGGCAGGTCCGACTTGCCCATGCGCTCGATAAGCGTGTTCACCTCATCGGTGCTCAGCGTGTGCAACACCACCAGGCGCTCGCCCTTCTGATCGTCGGTCACACTGGTCACCGCCAGGCGCTGTTCCTTCAACTCGAGCAGGTCGTGCAGGCTCTCTTCGATCTTGTTGTGCGGCACCATCTCGCCCGCGATCTTGCTGAAGCGCGACAGCCGGTCCGTGATCGTGATGAAGCCCTCGTCGTCGAGCGTGGCGATGTCGCCGGTGGTGTACCAGCCATCGTGCAAGACCGCGTCGGTCTTCTCGGGCAGGTGCAGGTACCCCTGCATAATGTTCGGGCCCGTCGCCTCGAGCATGCCCGATTCGCCGCGCGCCACCGGCTCGCCAGTGTCCGCGTCGACCACGCGCACGCTCACGCCGGGCAGCGGCTGGCCGATGGTGCCGTGCTTCGTGCGCGCAACGTAGAAGCCGGGTGACTCGCACGAGGGCAGGTTGACCGAGACGACCGGCGCGCATTCCGTGGTACCGTACCCCTCGAGGGGCTCGACCCCGAACTTTTCGGCGAAGCTGCTGCGCACGCGCGGGGCCAGCTTCTCGGCGCCGCACACCACGAACCGAAGGCTCTGCATCTGCTCGGGCGTGCAGCGGCGGATGATGCCCTGCAGGAAAGTGCTGGTACCGATCAGCAGCGTAGCGCGGTACTTCTCCGTCAATTGGCCGATGATCTTCGGCTCGAGCGGATTCGGGTGCAGCGCCACGTTCAGCCCGCTCATCACGCTCATCCACAGCGTGACCGTGAAACCAAAACTGTGGAAGAAGGGCAGGAAGCCCATCATCGCGTCGCCTTTGCCGTGCGGGAAGATCTCGAGCGCCGCTTCGAGGTTCGACATTACATTGCGGTGGGTCAGCACGACGCCTTTCGGGTCGCCCTCGCTGCCGCTCGAGAACACGATCGTGGCGACGTCGTTCTCGCTGCGGCCACCCGGCGAGCCACAGATTCGCTCGAGCATGGTGACCGGCGCCAGCAGCCCGATCAGCATGCCGGCGATGCGGTCTTTCCCGCTCACCGTCTTGCGCACATCTTCGAGGAAGATGGGTTCGCCCGGCACCTCGACCGGCATCCGCTCGAGAAAGGCCTTTGCCGTGATCACCTGTGTGATGTTGCACTGTTTCGCCGCCGAGGCGATGGCCGCATTTGACGCCGTGTAGTTCAGATTCACCGGTACGCGCCCCATGATCTGCAGCGCGATATTCGTCAGGGTGCCGCCCACCGTCGTCGGCAACAGCACGCCCACCTTCTCCTGCTTGTCGAGCACCTGGTTCAGCTTGCGCGCAAACACGATGCTGCCGACCAGCGCCTTGAAGTAGGTGAGCTCGCCCGTGGTGTTGTCGGCGATGCACAGGTGGCGCAGGTTCTTGCGTGCGGCCGTGATAAAGCCCCGGTGCAGCAGCGGGTGGCGCAGCGGCCGCTGTTTGTAGGTCTCGGTGCCCTGCAGCATGATACGGCGTGCCGCTTCGCTCTCGGGCGCCTCGGGTGCCACCGGCTCGCCCACATTCACATAGATGGTGTGCGGCAGCTTCTTCGGCTTCTTGCGCTGCAGTTGCCCGTCGCGCACGTCGAACAGAATGTTCCACTGCGTGGTGATGTGCACCGGGATCACCGGCGCGTCCAGTTTGTCGGTCAGGCTGTGGAAATTATTGAACCACGGCAACCGCGGACCGTTCTTGTGCAGGCGCGCCGTGTTCGGCACCACCACCACATGACCCTCGGCGATGCGCTCGCGTATTTCGCGCACCGCCGCATCGAGGGCGCCCTGGTCGGCATCGACCGGCACCTTGATGTGCGGCAGCATGCGCGTGATGCGCGCACTCCACGGCTGCGAATCGGCGTCGCCGCCGATCACGAATTGCAGGGTGCGGTCCGTCGAGGACAGCAGGAAGAGCGCATCGACCAACGAGGTGTGATTGCACACCAACAAGGCGCCGCCGTTGTCCGGAATGCGCTCGGCGTGCAGCGTCTTCGTGCGCAGGAAGGTGTTGTTGACCGTCCAGAGGCCCGCGCGGACCAGCGTAAGCGGAAGTGACCAGACCATAAATGTACCCACCATGAGGCTGAAACAGCCAATGACCAAGTAGATGTCGTACCCATCGAGCCCAAGCTCGCCACAGAGGAAAAAGAACACGCCACCAAAGAGCATGCCCAGAAAGGTCAGCATGTTGGTGGCCGCGAGAATGCCGCCCTTCGCGTCGGGCGGCGCAAACTTCTGTACACTGGCGGCCAGCGGCACATCGAAGAAGCCGGCGCCGAAGCCCAGCCCCATCAGCAGCGCCACCATGCCGGCCACACCGCCGGTGGTGATGGCCAGGGCGCCGTCTTCGCCCGGGGCCATCGGCCAGTTGGCCAGCCCCAACGCCAACGCGCAGGCCGCCATGCCCACGGTGCCCAGCGGCACCAGGCCCAACTCGACCTTGTTCCGCGAGACGAAACCCGCGACCAGTGCACCCAGGCCGATGCCCACCGAGGTCAGCGCCAGCACGATACTCGTCGTGCTCTCGCTCATGCCCAGCTCGCTCTCGCACTGCACCACGATCACACTGTTGACCACGATGCCGGCAAACCAGAAGAAGCAATAGCCCACGGTAACCGTGCGCAGGATACGGCTGCGCCAGATGATACCCAGATAGCGCGGCATGCCGGCCCAGGGGTTCATCGTGAGCCGTTGGCCCCGATTCGCCGCCGGCGTGAAGAAGATACGCAGCGAACCCACAATACCGATGGCGCTGCACCCCATCAGAAAGAACGCCGCCAGTTCGTAGTCGCCGTTGAAGTTCTCGCCCAGGTAATCATAGAGCGTGCCCGCCGCCACCACGCCCGCGATGATGGCGATCAGCGTGCCCATCTGAAAAATGCCGTTGGCCCAGCTCAGCCGCGATTCGGGCATGGCCTCCGGCAGAATGCCGTACTTGCCCGGGCCGTACAGCGCGCTCTGCGCCGCCATGAAGAAGAGCAGGCCGAACAGGGCCAGGGGGCTGCCCCACAAGAACGCGAAGAAGGTCAGCCCCATCAGGCCGAACTCTGTGAACTTCGAGAACACCATCACATACTTCTTCGGCCAGCGGTCCGAGATGGCGCCCACAATGCCCGGCAGCAGAATCCACGGCAGCGAAAAGACCACCGTGCCAATCGCGTTGATGCGGTACTCGTCCAGCCTGATGCCCATGAACGTGAGATCGTCCATGGCCGCATCGAGCAGGAAGAAGATGATGAGATACTTCAGGACGTTGTCGTTGAACGCCGTCTGCATCATCGTGAAGAAGTGCGCCCAGAACCCCGGCCGGTCGTAGCCCTGCGGCCCGGGGGCCTCTGCCGTGGTGGCGTTCCACGTGCCCGGGCCCAGGTTTTCCGTTCGAACCGCCACGCGGTCAGTCTCCGTTCATCGTGGCCACGCGCTGGCGCACCCGTTCGAGGCGGCGAATCAGCTCGCGGCACTGCTCATCGTTCAGGTCACCCAGAATGCGGTGAATCTCGCCGCGGTACAGCGGCTCGATCTTCTCCAGCATCTCGCGCCCGGCCGCAGTCAGCTCCACGTGATAGATGCGCCGGTTCTCCGGCACCGCCTCGCGCACCACCAGCCCCTTCTCCTCCAGCTTGTCCAGCACACTCGTGATGCTCGCCCGCGTGACCACCAGACGCTTGCCCAAATCCGACTGGCTCCACGCGCTCAGCTTGTACTTGAGCGCAAAGAGCACATTGAACTGGGCCTCCGTCAGGCCGTATTGCCGGAAGATGACCGAGCCACGGTGCGTCATCAGGCTCGCCGTGCGCACGATATTCAGCGCCAGCTCGTGGCGCGGGTCCTGCATAGGCTGGTCGAGCTGCAGCTCGGCATTGATGTGGCCCGCAGGGGGTAGTTGTGGGTCAGCCGCCATGATTTCGATCACCTCCTCGGGAAATGTTAACCACAAGATTGTTAGATGTCAAGCGGTTTGGCGAAGCAATGCCCACCAGACGCCGGGCCGCAAAGGCGGCGCCGACCACCCTGTGCTATCGTCCCACCCAACAACGCGCAGGAGGCCACCATGCAGAACGTAGCCCTGATCACCGGCGCATCGAGCGGGATCGGTGCCGAACTGGCCCGCTGCCACGCGCGGCGCGGGGGCGATGTGGTGCTGGTGGCGCGGCGGCGCGATCGGCTCGAGGCACTGGCGGCGGAGCTTACGCGCGACCACGGCATCGCCACGCGGGTGCTGCCCGAAGACCTGAGCGACCCCGCGGCGCCCGCGCGCCTGACCGATGCCCTGGCGGCGGAAGGCATCGAGGTGGAGGTGCTCATCAACAATGCGGGCTACGGCGCGCACGGCAACTTCCACGAACAGACCTGGCCGACCAACCGCGACATGGTGCAGGTAAACTGCACGGCGCTGCTCGAGCTGACGCACCGCCTGGTGCCGCCCATGGTCGCGCGCGGACACGGCCGCGTGCTGAATGTCGGCTCGACCGCCGGCTTTGTGCCTGGCCCGCTGCAGGCCACCTACTACGCCAGCAAGGCCTTCGTGAACACGCACAGCCAGGCCCTGTCGAACGAACTGCGCGGCACGGGCGTGACCGTCACCGTGCTGTGTCCCGGGCCCGTGGCGACCGAATTCGGCGACGTGGCCGGCACCGCCAACACCAATCTGTTCGCCTACTGGGTGGCCTCCGCCGCCCGCGTGGCCGAAGACGGCTACCGCGCCATGGAACGCGGCCGCCCCCTGCTGGTGCAGGGCTGGCTGAACAAGGTGCTGATTGCCGGCAGCGCCCTCACCCCACGGCCCGTGCTGCTGGCGATGTCGCGCTTCGCCATGGAAAAGCGCAAGGCCTGAAGCCACCACGCGCGAGATGGGGCCATGAGCCGCTACCCCCTTCTTTCGTCATACCTGCGAAAGCAGGTATATCGACATTTTCTGGCCTGTGCGGCCAGCCCGAAGAGCAACCCGGCCAGTCGAATGCAGTGCCGCACAGCGCC
>CAYMLC010000242.1:0-5977 GCA_964390765.1 uncultured Nitrospirales bacterium | reverse complement strand
CCCGCCAGTTCCACAATCCATTAAGCGGCGAAGGTTTTCCGGAAAGCCTCCGCCGCTTTTTTTTGCACAGGCCGATGCGGTATCTACAGTGCGTCGGCGGAATCGGTAGCCGGACAGCCGGGAGGGGCGGTCCGGGCGGGGAGGATGTGCTGGGGGTGGGCACGAAAAAACGGGGAAGAGGGGCGTCGAGCACGATGCGGAGACGGGGATTTACGCTTATTGAATTGCTGGTGGTGATTGCCATCATCGGCATTCTGGCCGCGATACTGCTGCCTGCCCTGGCGCGGGCACGTGAGGCAGCGCGGCGCGCGAGCTGCCAGAACAATCTGAAGCAGATTGGGCTGACGCTGAAAATGTATGCGAACGAGAGCCGCGGTGAACGCTATCCGCCGCTCTCGCTCGACCCCGGCACCTTCTTTCCGCGACTGCCGGCCATCTACCCCGAGTATCTCAGCGACCTCAATGTCGTCTTCTGCCCGTCGGACACCGATGTGGCCGCAGACTTCCTGACGCGCGACACCAGTGCCGGCGGCTGGCTGGACCCGGCAACGGGTGGGCCGAACATCGAACAGATCGACGGGGCCGGACGGGGTTGTGATCCGGCGATCTATACCGCGCTGAATGGCAAGACGAGTGACGCGAGCTACACCTACCTGAGTTGGGCCGTGCCGGATAATGCCTACCTGGTGCCCACCAGTGTGGGCACGGGCTTTCTGGGCGCACTCAATACGGCCGTATCCGAGGCGGCCGGCGGTCAGAATCCCCAGGCGGACACGCTCGACCCAGCGCGGCTCGAAGAAGACCTGCGCTACGCACTGCCCGCCGCCAACACCCGCTTCGCCGCCGACACGGAATTGGTCACGTATCGTTTTCGCGAAGGGATCGAGCGCTTTCTGATTACCAACATCAATGACCCCGCGGCGAGCGCGGAAGCGCAGTCGACGCTTGCCCTGCTGTGGGACCGGGTATCGACTGCGGTCGAAGATTTCAATCACCTGCCGGGCGGCTCGAATGTGCTCTTCCTCGATGGACACGTGGCCTATCAGGCCTACCGGCCCACCTTTGTCCAGCCGCCGCTCAACTTCGTGGGCACCGAAGGCGAGACGCTGCCGGTCTCGCTGACGGTCGCGGCGATAACCGCCTTCGGCGACGACCAACTGGACGCACCCGCCTGCGGCATCTAACGCCTACGCACGAGGCGGCCGGCGGATAAAAAGACGCCCGGCAGCGGGTGGTGCGCTGCCGGGCGAAACACGTAGAAGAATAGTCGCCGCTAGATCACATCGCTGATAATCGAGCAGGTATTGTTCTCCATCGTGCAGTACTGAGCTGGGTTGCCCAAAATGCAGGCCGGCTGCGGTTGCACATCGTCCTCACAGACGTAGCCAGGCCCTTTATCTTCTGCAGTTTCTGCCTCACATTCAAAGATCGGCGGCTCCGAGCCGGGTGTTTTTGCCTTCATGTGCCGGCCGAAAATGCGATACTCCTTACCGTCGTCAACGAGGTCAGCATATGGATGCCGCTCACCGAGACGCGAGTACATCGGTTCGCGCAGCAGGCCATCGACGGTAAGGTCACCGAATACATGAAGGAAGTTCGTCAGTCGGCGGCTGGCTTCCCGTTGCAGGCTGGCGTACTGGCCAATGAACAAAACCGGGAATCCGGTAATGTCGTTAAGGCGGAATGCGGCGCAGTACACGGCCTCTGCTTCTGCTTCTGCTTCGTCAGGGCCGTAAGCGCCTACAATGTAGTCGCGTGTCGTGTAGCGGTCCGCTCCGGTCGTCTTGACCACATTGTCCGCCAGTTGCTTAACCATGTTGGCTGCAGGCTGCGTCAGCAGGCACGTGCCCGTGAGGCGTGTTTCACCATCGGCCAATTCATTCGTCGGTGTCGTATTCGATACCGTCAGTGAATCAATGGCCTGTTTAAAACTTTCCCGACCAAATAGTTCCGAGAGGGGCATGTCATACAGCGTAGTCAGGTCCTCGTCCTTGTAATCGCTGCTGCGGCCGTAGACGGCGTGTAGCATGGCCAATGGCTTCACGCAAGTGCGTACGTCTCCAAGCCCGTCCCGGTGTGCATACAAGTCATCGCAGTAATCCTGGGCAGAGGCTTGGTGCTGATACAACATACCGGCCAGTGGCGTGGCCAATGCCGCGCTAAGAAACTGCCTGCGATTCGTTGTGATGCCCATTTCTTGTTTCGTTTGTTGAGCTTTCTTCATTGGTGTCCCCGGCCCCTTTTTTGGTTCGAACATTAATCTGCAAAGTGATTCGCTGTCCTACCCCGCGCAGGACAACGATTTCGGCCCTAGGCTCCGCCTCAGTAGACAGGCGTTGCGCCACTTTGTCAATAGCCTTCCTCAATTCGGCGATTGATTCCACTGGCACGCCGTCAACTTCGAGCAGCAAATCATTGGTGCTCAGGCCCAATTGGCGGTAGGCCTGACGCCGCTGGTGGTTCAAGTTGTAAAACACGGGGACGCCTGGGGGCTCTGGCCGTTGCGCGTTTACGCGACGCGTTGACGGCGTGTCCTGCTGTCCCCAAAAGGCAGCTTCATTGAACAGCGCCGGCGCGGTCTGTGCCATCGCCTGTTGTGCCGCGCCCAGCGTCAGGGTAATTTCGTGCAACGCTTCCGTGTCGTCCCACACCAGCAGACTCGCGGGTTCATCGACGCGCTCCCAGTTGATGCGGTAAAGCTGACCCAGGCCAGCGGGCTGACCAACAGGCTGGAGGCGGAAAGCTTCTTCGAGGGCTTCCGGTGTACGGTTGGGGTCATAAGCCGGAAGAAGCAGCTCCCTCGCGGTCAGAAGTTTCTGTTGCTGCGCTGAACCCAGATACAGGACAGAAGCAACTTCACCTGTGGCCGCCCGTGCGGATGCGGGACTTCCGCCCGCCGTTTGCGTTTGCGTGCGTGGCATCAAGAGATGTAGCCGGCCGGAGGTCTCGGCTAGGAGCATGCGCTGGCGGACGACATCGTGGGTGGCCGCGCGCAGCCCACGCCCAAAATTGAAGCGTCCGAGTCGTGCCATGTCGCCGCCCTGCGGATTCAGCACGCTCGTTAAGCCGTCTGAATCCGTCAGACCAATGAGGCCCCCCGCCGAGAGCATGTAAGCGCTGGTCGTTCGCCCCGTTCCCGCTTGCTGGAGTCTGCGCAGGCGGTCACTTTCGGTGTCGTACCAACTCCAGAACCCCTCCTGCTCGTTGGCCAAGACTTCACCCTTGTCAGAGAAAATGGGGAAGACCCGAGCGTTGTTGCCCAGCACGGTACGCGAATGGCGCCGGGCACCCGTATGCAGCGACAGCACATGCGCGCCCGCGTTGCGGGTTGTCGCGACCAGCGAATCGCGCGCATCGTGGAAGACCAGGCTGCGCAGCAGCGGCAGCGTTGGGTCTAACTCGGCCGTCCACAACTGCTCGCCGCTTGACAAGTCGTACAGATAGAGGGTGCCGGCCCAATCCGCCAGCGCCAGTTGTTGACGCGCGCGCGAGACAGCCAGCGCCACGACCTTTCCGCCCGCAGGACGGTAGCTCCCCAGCAGCGTCTCGTTCTGCCAGTTCAGATGCAGCACGGTGAAGGGGTCGGATTGCAGAATGATCTCGTCGTTCTCAGCCAGAAAATCTACATGCGCGAGATACGACGTTCGCCCGTCGACTACCACCACGTGCTTGACGATCTCTGTCCGTTCCGCATCAATGATGGTGACGCTGCCGTCTGCAGTAGCGACGGCGTAGTAGGCGCCGTCTTCTGAGGTGGCCAGACTGGTGATGCCCACCGACGAGGCCGGCAGGCTCATGGCATTCGCAGCGGGACTCAGGCTCCAGACACTGGTGCCAAGCCGCTGGTCGGAGGACGCCAGTACGTTGTTGTTTTGGAAGACGGTATGGGGATTGACCTCTCCTGCGGCGGGGAGGCGCTGCCATAGCGTCAAACCGGGTGCCCGAAACAATTGTGTGCTCTGACCGCTGCGCGTGAGGCAGATGGTGGCGCTATCGGGCGAAATGCTCAGCACCGCGGTTTCGTCTTCGATCCCGGAAAGGGCCGCAATGCCAATGGGCTCGCCGTCCCGTGCCTGCCAGACGTAGAGGTAATTGTCCGCGCCGTACGTAGTCACCTGCTCTCCATTCAGCCAGGCTACCGCGCGCACACCCCCTTGGTGCTGGTCGAACGCGGCCACCTGCTCGGCGGTCGCCGCGTCGATGACACGCGCACCGTCGGCCCCGGCCAGTGCAATCCGGTTGCCGCTGGGCGAAACCTCGGCGATTTCCCCGCGCACGGCCGCATAGCTGTCGGGTTCGTCCGCACGCCAGAGCCGGTGAACCGGGTCATTGGCATCGGTCAGCAGCCAGTCCGCACCGGCCAGCGCCTGCAGGCGATAGGTCGCCGGCGCTTGCGTCGCTGTCACTTGCGACCCATCGGCGGCATCGAAGGTGAGCAAGCGGCCGTCACGCGTACTGACGCCGAGCTGCTGCCCATCGCGCGAGAACGCGAAGGATGCAAGGTCGATATCGCGCATCTGTCCAGCCTGGCTGTACGTGCGGTAGCTGTCGGTTCGCCAGACCGTCACTTCCTGTATAGGCGCATGATAAGCCGCGATGACCTGCCCGTCTGGCGACACGGCCACCTTTGAAAAGCGCGCGTCTTCCGGCCCCAGCCGCGCAACCGTATTGCCGCTGGTGATGTTGCGCACTTCGAGCGCACCCTGGCGGCGGTGCAGTACCGAATGAATACCGTCGCCCAATGGATAGAGCCGAACCACGTCCTCATCACTGAAGCGCAGGCGGTCGAGCGACTGCTGCAGCACTTCCCACGCGATGTCGCGCTGCGCTTCAGGGATAGAGGCTGCGGTACGTTGCGCGGCCACGATATCGCCACTTTGCTGCTGGAGATAGCTGGCATCGAGCAGGGCGAAGTAGCGGCTTTGTTCGGCGGCAGTCAGGGCTTGCGTGGCTTCATCGCGTGCCTCGGCGGCTGCCAGGCGTTGTGCACGCTCTTCTTGCCGTGCCTGCCAGATGGAAACGAAGGCGAAGAGGCCGCCGAGAATACCAATGAGCAGGGCAGCGCAAAGCACATTGAAGGCCAGCTTGTGGCGGCGGTAGAGCGTGCGCGCCGCCTGAACCGGCGAGTAGTTGTAGGCCTGCACGAAGGCGCCATCCTGGAAGCGCACCAGGTCATCGCGCACTTCGAGCATGGTCTGGTAGCGCATGTCCGGATTGCGCTGCATGCAGCGTTGGCAGATGCCGACCAGTTCGGGCGGGGCGCCGAGACGCCGTGCATTGAGGCGTTCCGGCGGGCCTTCCAATACACTCGCCACGACTGCGCGCGGACTGGGGCCGTCGTAGGGGGGGCGGCCACTCAAGACTTCATAGAGCACGGCGCCCACGGCGTAGACATCCGAGCGCTGGTCCAGCGCTTCCACCAGGCCGCGCGCCTGTTCGGGTGGCATGTAGTGCGGTGTGCCGATAGCGTGGCCCGCCGCCGTGTCCAGTTTGTACCCTTCTTGCAGGTCCATCACCAGGCTGCGCACGCTTTCTTCCAGCGACTGCCGGTACAGGTCGGGCTCGCCCTGCACCTTGGCAAGGCCCCAGTCCAGCAGTACCGTCTCGCCGAACTTGCCCACCATGACGTTGGATGGCTTGATGTCGCGGTGGATGACGCCGCGGCTATGGGCAAAGGCCAGCGCCTGGCACACGTCGATCAGGTGCTTCAAACAGCCGAGCCGCTCGTTCAACGTGTTGCACCGGGCCAGGGCGCCCTGCAGCGTCTGCCCGCGCACCAGCCGCATCGTGTAATAGAGCGCGCCTTCCATGCGCCGGCCCACTTCATAAACCGGCACAATGCACGGGTGCTCCAGTTGTCCCGTTATGCGCGCCTCCTGCACGAAGCGGATGAGCGCCTCTTTCGAGATCTGGGACGACGGGGTCTGTGGGTCCGATGCGCTGCCGCTGCCGCGATCGCCCAGCAGTTCCTTGAGCG
>CAYMLC010000241.1:0-5979 GCA_964390765.1 uncultured Nitrospirales bacterium | reverse complement strand
GTGGAAGCCCTGACCCCTGATTTCCTCGGTGCGCTACCGGATGTAGAGACCGTGGTGGACTCCGGTATCGAGGTATTCGCCCAGAATATCGAGACGGTGCGGCGCCTGACGCATCCCGTGCGGGATCCCCGGGCCGACTATGAACAGACCCTGGCAGTGCTGGCCCATGCCAAGCGCCACCGCCCGGACATTCTTACCAAGACCAGCCTGATGCTGGGGCTGGGGGAGACCGGCGCGGAAATCCTCGCCACCATGCAAGACCTGCGCGATGCGGGCGTGGATATCCTGACCCTGGGGCAGTACCTGCAACCGACCGCACACCATTACCCTATCGATCGCTGGGTCAGCCCCGATGAATTCGAGCAATATCGCCAGTGGGGCCTCGAACAGGGCTTCATGGAAGTGGTTTCCGGCGTGTTCGTGCGCTCCAGCTATCGCGCCGAGCAGGTGCTGCACAAGAACAACGTCGGCCTGAGCCAGGCGGGCCCCGACCGAGGCCGCACCCCATCCTGAGCTCCGCAGCGTCGCCCCGACTTCTGATCTCGCTCGGCGAGCGGGCAGTGGCGGGCGTCAGCATGGCCAATGTCACTCTGCTTCGCCTCGACCTCACCGGCGGCCTCGCGCCCGGTAACAAGCATTTCAAACCGGTGGCCTGCAGGGCCGGCGCGGCTATGGCTGGCTGGCCGATTGGATTGCGGCAACCGCCGCGCGCACCCGGCAGACGCCCGAAGAAGCCGCACGCATCGAGGCCGCCCTGGGCCGCTACTACCTGCGTGCCAACCAGCCCAACGAGGCGCTCGCGCAACTGCAAGGGCTCAAGGCGCTGCGCCCGGTTTCGCGCGCACAGGCCCACGCCGACCGCGCCGAGGCCCACGCGCAACTGGGCAACGCGGCACAGGCGCTGGCCGATGCCGAGCAGGCGCTGGCGCTGGCCGGGCGCAATGCGTGGGTGCGCCGCAGCCATGCCCGCCGGCTGGCCGAGTCCGGCGACCGGTCCGCCGCGCGCGCGCAGTACGAAGCCCTGCTGGAAGACACCTACGGCGCCGATGAGCGGACCGCGCTCGAGCGGGAAATGCGGGAGCGGCTGGCACCATGACACGACACGCGACATGCTGGACGTGGCTGACCGTGACCGTCGCGGCGACGGCGGGGGTCTATGTCTTCAGCCTCGCCTATGTCTCGCTGGGCGCGAACTTCGTGGAGGGGCTCGAGCAGAATCTGGGCGAGGTGCTGATGCGCGAGGGCGGGCGCCTCGAACAGGCACAGCAGTATGAGGCCGCCATCGAAACCTACCGGCGCGCGCTGGCACAGAACTTCCGCGGACCACATAACGAAGCGCACGTACTGAAGCGGCTGGGCACGCTGTTGTGGCAGCGGCAGGACTGGGAAGAGGCGGCGGCCGTGCTGCGCCGCGCCCAGGCGCACCCCGCACACGACGCCGGGGTCTATCTGCCGCTCGTCGACAGCCTCTATCACATGGGCGCCCTGGACGAGGCCGCCGCACGTATCGCGGACTGGGAGGCCATGGCGGAGAGTGCGCCGCCAGAGACCACGGCGCTGCGCCTCTACCACGCGGGGCGCATCGAAGCGGCACAGGGAGATACGGAAACGGCTGTGAAGGATTGGCGGACAGCGGCAGCGCTGCATCCCAGGGGACTCGGCGCCTATGCCTTGGGCCTCCACCTGTTCGAACAGGGCGAAGTGGCGGCCGCACTGCCGCACCTGCGCGCGTATGCCGGGCGCAATACGGGCGCGCAGGCTGCCAACGCCCGCGCTATCGTCGAGCAGCTATCTGATGAGGGTCAACAGTGACAACATCCCCTGCCACCACAAACGGCGACGGCGTGATATCCAAAACAAAAGTATCGTGCAGAACTAATCGTTGCAGCACCCTGCCACGATTGCCTGGCTATTTCCCTCGCATGAACGCGTGACACACGCGCGTTTACGATCACCCTGCCGTGGACGCATCTTGCGCGATAGCCGCGACCTCGGGGTTCTGCTCGGCATGGCGCACGAGATTGCGTGCCATCCCCGCGAATATCAACTCGTGCAGCAGATACAAGCTGTACCAATATAAGGGACCCAAGACACCCTTGGGATCGAAGATCGCCGTCTGATACAGCGTCGATCCCCCTTCGTTGCCCGGTAGCACTTCAAATTCGAGCCAGGCGCGTCCGGGCATCTTCATTTCGGCAAACAGGCGCAGGCGCCGCGGCCGCTCTACCGTCTCCACCCGCCAGCAGTCCAGCACCTCGCCCGTACGCAGGCGCTTCGCATCGCGGCGGCCACGGCCCATACCCACACCGCCTACGATGCGATCCATGGCCCCGCGCAGCCACCACAGCCAATTGCCATAGTACCAGCCGCGGCGTCCGCCGATAGCTTCCACAGCCGCAAACACCGCCTCGGGCGAAGCCGTCGACTCAACTTTCCGGTGATCGACCAGCCGCTGGCCAAAGCGCACACCGCCATAGCGCCGCTCCGGGCCAAAGGCACTGAGCGCGTCGGACCAGTGGGTCTGTGCGAAGTCGCGGTCTTCCTTGCGAATGGCGAGGCGAATGGCTTCCGAAACACTCATCGGATGAACACCGAACACATCAAACGCGCGCGGATTGTTTACGACCGTGGCATGGGTCGTACTCTCGATCAGTTTGCGGCCGACGCGCGCGTAGATGGGGGTAACCAGGTGCAACCAGTAACTCGAAAGTCGCGGCGTCAATACCGGCACAATAACAATCCAGCGGCGCACGCCGCGTTGACGTGAATATTCATAGAACACATCGCGATAGCTCATCTGGTCGCGGCCGCCAATCTCGAATACTTCACTCTCCGGCAGGTCTACTTGTACCGCGGCAATCAAGAACTTAAGCACATCTGAGACCGCAATGGGCTGCGAGGGCACGACCACCCAGCGCGGCGCGATCATAAAGGGCAGCCGGCGTACCAGCGCACGCACCAGTTCGTAGGACAGGCTGCCCGAGCCGATGATCATCGAGGCCCGGAATTCGATGGTCAGCGCACCGCTTTCCGCCTTCAGAATGCGGCCCACTTCGTGCCGCGTCCACAAGTGCGGCGACAACTTCTCCCCGTCGTCACCCAGCCCACCAAGATAGATGATGCGTTCGACCCCCGCCTCGCGTGCGGCCTGGGCAAAGTTGCGTGCCGACTGCAGTTCCGCCTCGACAAAGTCATTCGCCTCGCCCAGGTTGTGCACGAGGTAGTAGGCAACGCGTACACCCTCCATGGCCGCGCGCAGACTTTCGATGTCGCGCAGGTCGCCGTGCACCACTTCGGTGTGCTCGCCCACACGCGCGGCCAGTGCCGCGGGCCGTCGCGTCAGGCAGCGCACCTGCTGACAGCGCGCTTCGAGATTGTTCAGCAGGCGTCCGCCTACGTATCCGGTAGCACCGGTCAGCAGAATGGGCGCGTCGCACAGGGGTTGCTCAGACATGGGGCTTACCTCCGCAAAGACAACGCCGCGGCACGGGCGCTCATTTCAGTGCACGACCAGCCATCGCGCACGGCCAGCCATCGCTGACGGCTAGCCACCGCGCACGTAGGCCGCAGCGCGCTCGCGCAGTACAGCACGCGAGGGCTTGAAGCCGGTCTCGGCAAGCGGCAGAACATAAAGCGGTTGCATGTAGCGCGGCAGATGCTGGGCGGCGTGGTCGACAATACCTTCGAAAGGCACGCTGCCTCGCACAAAGGCCACCGGCCGCGCGCCGTATTCCGCATCGTCGACGGGCACGACGATGGCCTCTTCCACGCCCGCACAGTCGCGGAGCACCGCTTCAACGTGTTCCGGCTGCACATTCTCACCGCCCACGATAAATACATTGTCGCGCCGCCCGGCCAGGTGAAGGTGTCCGGCATCATCGAAGTGGCCAAGGTCGCCCGTTGCGAACCAGCCGTCCGGCGTCAGCGGCCGCACGATGGTGCCGTCGGGCTGCAGGTAGCCAAGAAAGAGGGTGTCGCCGCGCGTCTCGATGCCGCCGCCTTCCGTCACGCGCACCGAATCCGGCGCCAGCGGCTGACCGACGCTGGCCCATGTGGCGCGCGCCGCACCCGGCGCGGTGCAGGCAATCTGCGTGGCGGTCTCGGTCATGCCATACGTCGTGCACACCGGCACCCGGGCCTCCGACGCGCGGTCGAGCAGCGCTGCTCCGGCGGGCGCACCACCCAGCAAGACGGCACGGAGCCGCGCCAGCGCGGCCGTCGCCTCCCCATCGCCCAACAAACGGTAGAGCTGGGTCGGCACGAGACTCACATGCGTCAGGCGCGGGTGGCCAAGCGCCTCCGCCAGCGCGCTGCGGTGTGCCGCCACCACGATCGCGGCCCGCGCAGCAAGCGCACGAAACAGAATTGCCAACCCCGAAACATGGTACAGGGGCACAGAAAGCAGCCACGCGTCGCCTGCGTGAAAGCGCAGGCGCGCATTCGAGGCGGCGGCATTGGCCAGGTGATTCGCCAGACTCAGCACCGCCGCCTTGGGCGGGCCGCTGCTGCCCGACGTGAACGTGATCGTGGCCGGCGCCTGTGGCGGGCAAGGCCGCGCCGGCAGCGCATCGGGTGCGTCATCGGTCATGCCGTCGAGCGTCAGCACCTGCGGTAGCGCCGCGAGACGTCGCGCGCGTTGCTCGGCCGGCAGGCGCGCATCGAGCGGCACCGCGACACCACCCGCACGCAGTATGCTCAGCACCTGCACAAGCGCCTCGGCGCCCGTCGGCAGAAAGAACGCCACGCGTGTACCCGGCCCCACGCCGCGCGTGCGCAGGGTCTCGGCCCGCCGCCCCACGCGCTGGTCGAGTTCGGCGTAGTTCAGGCACTCGTGCGGAGTGTACAAGGCAGGCGCATCGGGCGCGGTGGCCACGGCCTCGGCCAGTGGGTCGCCCAACTCAGGCACGTGCAATCACCGGCAGCGCGGTGGTGTCGATACGCGCCAGTGCGGCATCCAGCGCGGCCAGGTCGACCGCCGGCCCCTGCTGAGGCAGCGTGGTCAGCAGCCGCTCGTTCAGCCAGGCCAGCGTATCGAGGCCCGCCGGCACGTCCTGCCGGTTGACGGCGCCCGCCAGATGCGCCAGCGCGGCCACGCCCACGTCGCTCTCGAACGCACTGCTGATGACGAGGTCGCCATCGAAGCCCGGCAGGTGCTCCGCCAGATGCGGCAGCCGCGCATATTCGCCGATCAGTGTCGGCTTAATCACAAGTGCCCGCGCCAGGCGCAGTAGCGTCTCGAAGGTCTTGCGGTCCACGTGGTCGCCCGCGTGGTACCGCTTGGGCTCGAGGCGTTCGTGCACGATGTCGTAGTACCGGCCAAGCACCGGCGCGGCGGTCTCGTCGAGGGCGAAGGGCAACCCCGTCGCCAGGTGCCACTCCGGCAATTCCTCCGGCCGCTTCAACGGCTCTTCGATATAGTCGAGCGGCAGGTCGCCCAGACCCTGGCCAAAGGCGACGGCATCGTCGAGCGTCCACGCACGATTCGCATCGAGGCGGAACCGGGCATCCTCCCCCAATACCAGGCGCAGGCTGTGCAGCACCTCCAGCTCTTCCTCGCGCGGGGCGCGACCCACCTTCACCTTCACGCAGCGTACCCCCGCCGCCGCCGCCTGCCGCACCTGCTCCACCACGGCGGCGCTGTCGCCGGCGAGCAGTGCATTCACCCGCGCGGTCTCGCGTGCCTGCTCATGCAGTTGCCGGGCCTGCGGCTGCCGGGCCACGCGCGCCCGCAGTCCGGTCAGTGCCATCGATACCCCCGCGCGCACCGCGGGCGCCACCGCATGCCAGCCGGGCGCGCCACCCAAGAGGTCGACGGGGTCACTGTGTACGGATTGGCCCTTCAATACTTCGATGAAATCGAGGAGCTGGTGCTCGGCCAGCGCGAGACTCTCCTGGCTGAAGCCGGGCAGCGGGGCGATGTCGCCGTAGCCGAATTCGCCGTGGCCCGTAGCCAGCACCAGCAGCAGCCCTTCGCGCTGG
>CAYMLC010000240.1:0-5996 GCA_964390765.1 uncultured Nitrospirales bacterium | reverse complement strand
CGATGAGGTGGGGCTTGAAGGCAACCCCCTCGACCAGACCGCCCTATGTAATACCGTGGCCGCGCTCGAGGCGCGCGGCGTAGTGGTCGGGGCCGATGGCACGTGCGAGGTCGCCCCGGAAGGCGAGGGCGAAGGCGGCTTCTTCTTCCCCGAGGGTGAAGGCAACGCGGAAGGGGAGGGTATGCTCGAGGGCATGCCTGAAGGCGAGGGCGCACCGGAGGGTGCCGTCGAGGGCGAAGGCACGCCGGAAGGCGAAGGTGAAGGCGGTGAGACCCGGGAGCCCTGCCCCGATGCACCGGACTGCGATCTGCGCTTTGAATCGGGCGACATCGGCCGGCAGTTGATGGACGCGGGCGACACCAACGACGAGTTGTACGTGTGCGCGCCGCGTGTCTTGAACGATGTAAACCTGACGATTAATGTGACGCACCCCGACGTGGGCCAACTCTCGGCGCGCCTGCGTACGCCGAGCGGGGGCGCCCTGACCATCTTCCTGTTGCCGCCCAACGGCGGTGCCAACTTCGTGG
This sequence comes from uncultured Nitrospirales bacterium, assembly GCA_964390765.1. Taxonomy (GTDB): domain Bacteria; phylum Hydrogenedentota; class Hydrogenedentia; order Hydrogenedentales; family JAGMZX01; genus CAYMLC01. The sequence continues at coordinate 5,469 of CAYMLC010000240.1, read as the reverse complement.
AGACGACCTTCAACGACGAGTTGGGCATCCCGCTCAGCCAGGGTTCCGCGCCGTACACCGGCAACTTCACCGCACAGTTGCCGCTGGCGCTGTTTGAAGGTACGTCGATGGAGGGCGTGTGGACGCTGACCGTGACCGATACCGCGCGCGATGACCTCATCGGCACGCTCGAGAGCTGGCGGCTCGACTTCAATCCCTGCCAACCCGAGATTCAACCGACTGAAGGGGAGGGCGAAGGGCTGGCCGAAGGCGTGGTGGAAGGACAGCCCGAGGGCGAAGGCGCTCCCGAAGGTGGCTTCGAAGGCGAGGGCGCCGGCGACCCGTTCCATACCGCGGACACCAATGGCGACTTCGCCATCCAGTTGAGCGAGTTGTTGCGCGTCGTGCAGTTCTTCAACGTCGGCGGCCTGTCTTGCGACGGCGCCAGCGAAGACGGGTATGCGCCGGGCGGCGGCCTCGTCAATTGCCCGCGCCACGACAGCGACTTCGATGACCCCGCCTTTGTGGTGTCGCTTGGCGAGCTGCTGCGGCTCGTGCAGTTCTTCAATGCGCCGGGCGGCTACCAGCCGGCGACCGGCACGGAAGATGGATTCGCCCCACGGCTGGATGCGGCCGATGCCGGGTAAGAATTGAACGGCCGCGAAACGTCGAATGACCGGCCGTCCACGTTCAGGCGTGGGCGGCCGTTTTCTGTGCAGGTTTCTTTGCAGGGCGTGGCGCCCGCCGCATGCTCAGGGGCCGGGGCTCCGCAAGAGCCGCAGCGCATTCGCCACAACCAGCAGCGATGCGCCCATGTCGGCCACGACGGCCAGCCACAGTGCGGCCACCCCCGATAGCGCCAGCAGCAGCACGACGGCCTTCAAGCCCAGCGCGAGCGCGATGTTCTGCCAGATGATGCGCATGGTGCTCCGGCTGTGGCCCATCAGCCATGGCACGCGGTCGAGTGCGTCGCCCATAAGGGCCACGTCGGCCGCCTCGAGCGCCACATCGCTTCCTGCCGCACCCATCGCCATACCCACATCGGCCGCGGCCAGCGCCGGTGCATCGTTAATGCCGTCGCCCAGCATGGCCACGCGTGCACCGTTGGCCGACAGGACCCGCACATGCTCGACCTTCTCAGCCGGCAGCAGGCCCGCGTGCACGGCGTCTACCCCCAACGCGGCGCCCACGGCATTGGCCGCTTCGGGTTGGTCACCGGTGAGCAGAACCACCTGACCGACGCCGGCGGCCCGTACCGCAGACACCATGGCGGCGGCCGAATCGCGTGGTGCATCGCGCAGCGCAATCAGCCCCAAGACCTCCGACGCGCGTCCCACCGCCACCACGGTGCAGCCCTGGCGCGCATAGGTCTCCGCGGCGCTGTATGCGGCTGCGCCATCCTTCGTGCGTTCAGTGGCCAGCCGCAGATTGCCTGCCCACACCGGCGCGCCATCGGCAAGGCCTTCGATGCCCCGGCCCGGCAAGGCGCGGTGCCTGTCCACTGCGGCCACACGGATGCCCTGCTGCGCCTGCGCCCGGCTCACCGCTGCCGCGATGGGGTGCGTGCTGTGCGCTTCAAGGCCCGCCGCAAGGCTCAGCAGCGCGTCGCGGTCCATGCCATTGAGCGGCACCACGGCCTCCACCTCGGGTTCGCCATAGGTGAGCGTGCCGGTCTTATCGAGCGCCAGCACATCGAGGCGCGCGGGCAGCTCGAGATACTGGCCGCCCTTGATCAGGACCCCGGCTTGCGCGGCCCGCGCCAGCGCAGCCACGACACTCACCGGCGTGGAGATGACCAGCGCACAGGGACACGCAATCAGCAGCAGTACAAGCGCGAAGTAGAAGCTGTCGGCCCAACCGGCAAAGCCGGACAAGGGTCCGGCCAGCGTCACCAACAGCGCAACTCTCATCACCGCCGGCGTGTAGATAGCGGCGAAGCGGTCGACCCAGCGCGCGATGGGGGCGCGCCGCGATTGCGCTTCGTCCACCATGCGCACGATGCGCGCCAAGGTGCTGTCTTCCGCGGCCCGCGTGGTCTCGATCTCGAGCGCGCCATCGAGGCTGATGCTGCCGGCGTACACGGTGTCGCCCGGCAGCTTCGCGTGCGGCGCGCTTTCACCGGTTACCGGCGCCTGGTCGACCCAGGCCTCGCCCGTATGCACCACGCCGTCCAGCGGCACGCGTTCACCCGGGCGCACTTGCACCACCGTGCCCACGGTCACCTCGGCCAGCGGCACCGATTTCCAGTCTGCCTGGCAACAACGCACCCGTGCCTGCTGCGGGGCGGCATCCATCAGCCCGGCAATCGCACGGCGGGCCCGGCCCAGGCTCCATTGTTCGAGCAACTGCGCCAGTGCGAACAGGAACGAGACCATGGCCCCTTCGAGCCAATTGCCCAACAGCTCGGCCCCGGCCGCCGCCAGCACCACCAGCACGTTGATGTCGGCCCGCCAGCCGCGCAGGCTGGCCAGGGCGCGCGGCGCCACTAGCATCAGGCCAAGGCTAACCGCCGCCAGATAGGCCGCGCCCACCGCGAGAGGGTAGGCGGCTTCGCTCTCACCGGCCGTGAAGGCCGTGGCCACGCCGGCCTGCCAGGCATGCCCGGCAAAGCCGCTCAACAGCGCCGCACCACTCGTCGCACACAGCAGCCCCCGCACATGTCGCCGCCACCAGTTCTCGCTGGTCTGCTGCGCGGTATAGTTGGCCCACGGCACCGCCCGCATGCCCGTGCGGGCCACGGCACGGCGCAGCGCATCGTCGCTCGCCTGTTCCGCGGCCACCGCCACCTTCATCTTGCCCTGGAGCAAGTCGAACGTCACGGCCTCGTCGTTGCGGACCAGCGGACGCAACGCGTGGCGCAGCGCCTTGACCTCCTCCGCGCAATCGAGGCCGTAAACCTTATAGACGTGCTCGACGGGCATGGCGCCTAACCCGGCTGCTCCTCGTGCGAGCAGGTGGCACACTGCCCGTACAGCGTCACATCGTGGTCTTCCAACTGAAAGTCTTTCGGCAGCATCGACTGCAGATTCTGCGGACACCCCTCGATGTCGTACGCGCGGCCGCAGTGCGTGCAGTGAAAGTGGTGGTGATGGTGCTTGTCGGCGCGCTCATAGCGCGGCGCTTCGCCCGGCAGGCTTACCGGTTGCAGCCAATCCTCCGCCACCAGCCCCTTGAGCGTGCGATAGACCGTGGCGATGCCCAGCTTCGGCACATCGGTCTGGGCCATCTCCAATACCTCTTGCGGACTGAGCGGCCGGTTGGCCTGCTCGATGGCCGCACGAATGGCGCGCCGCTGCACGGTGTCTCGTTCCACGCTCCGCCCTCCTCGACTACGGGGTGCTGCTATTGATTTCAGGTTATCATATGGGCTACGTTCGTTAAGTGGCCCAGTACTGCACACCCCCAAAATATAGCAAAGTGCCGCTTACCGCGGCGATTCTGCTGGGCGCACTGCTGCTGTCGGCGTGCTCGCGGGCCGGCGCGCCCCCGACCGAGAAGCCGCTTTATCTCACAAGCATCTTTCCGCTGGCCGCCGTGCTCAGTGAGCTAGCCGGCGACCGGGCCGAGGTGCGGGCCGTTGCCCCGCCGGGCGCCTCGCCGCATACCTTCCAGGCTCGCCCGCAAGACGTCAAGGATGCGGAGCGCGCCGAAGCGTTATTTCTCGTTGGCGCACAGTTGGACAACTGGGCCGAGCGCATGCCCGCGCGAGAACACGTAACGGTCTTTGAAATGTTGCCCGCCGCGCACCAGCGCAAGATCTGTGACGCGGACTGTGGCACCATCGTGGATTGTGCGGGGCATGACCATGACTACGACCATGACCACACGCACAGTCATGATCACGCGCACGACCATGAGCACGGTGATTGCGAAGATTACGACCCGCACTTCTGGCTCGACCCGAACGCCGTGGCAGCGCTGCTTCCCGCGTTGACGGACAAGCTCATCGCGCTGGACCCCAAAGGCGCAGCGTTGTACCGGCGCAATGCCGACCAGTTGTCGGTACGGCTGGCGGCACTCGATGCCGAAATCGACGCCACGCTGGCGCCGCTCGCGGGTACGCCGCTGCTACAGTTGCACCCAAGCGCCGGCTACTTTTTTGCCCGGTATGAGTTGGAATGCGCAGGCGTCGTCCACGTGGCGCCGGGGCGCAACCCCAGCAGCCGCGAGTTGCGCGAGTTGACCCAGGTCGCCACCGAGCGCAATGCCCGTGCCGTGCTGGCCGAGCCGCAACTGTCCGACCGTGCGGCCAAGGTGCTGGCCCGCGAGTTGGACCTCCCCGTACTGGAGTTCGACCCCGTAGGCGGCGCCGCCGACCGCACCGACTATGAGGGGCTGCTGCGCTACAATGCACGCGCGCTCGGCCGTCTGAAGTCGTGAGTGCGCCCGCCGTTGCCCTGGCGCGGGCCGGGGTGGCCGTCCACGATGCGACCCTGCTGCAGGACCTGAACTTCACCTTGCCCCCGGGCGCCTATCTGGCCGTGGTCGGCCCCAACGGCGCGGGCAAGACCACCCTGCTCAAGCTGCTGCTGGGGCTGGTACGCCCGACCAGTGGCACGGTCGCAATCTTTGGCGGCGCGCCTGGCCGGGGCCACGCCGCACAGACCGGCTACGTGCCGCAGACCAAGACCGTGGACCGCTCTTTTCCTGCCACCGCGCGCGAGCTGGTGGTCAGTGGTATACGTGCGCGCTGGCCCGCCCGGCCCAGCGTGGCCGACCGCACCGCCGCTGGCGAAGCCATGGCGCGCTGCGGGGTAGAGCACGTGGCCGAGCGGCCGCTGCGCGTGCTCTCGGGTGGCGAACTGCAGCGCGTCTTCCTGGCGCGTTGTCTTGTGCGGCATCCGGCGCTTATCCTGCTCGATGAACCCGCTGCCGGCATGGACATCGAGGCAGAAGCCGCCATGTATCACTTGCTCGCTGATTACCAACAAGACACCCAGGCCACCGTGGTCATGGTCACGCACGACTGGGAGGGGGCACGCGTCCACGCCAGCCACGCGCTGCTGCTCAATCGCACGCAGGTGGCCTTTGGCCCCGCGGCGGAAGTGGCCCAGCCGGAGCGCCTGATGGCAGGGTTCGGCTTCAGTGGCCACGTGAAGGCTTCGCACCCGGCCCCGTCGCAGCGCTAGCGCCGCACCTTGCTCGAACTTCTCCAATACAGCTTCGGGGTCAACGCGCTTGCCGGCGGCGTTCTCGTGGGCCTGCTCGGCAGCTACTACGGCGTCTTTGTCGTGCAGCGCGGCCTGAGTTTCATGGGCGCCGGGCTCGCGCATGCGGCCTTCGGCGGGGTGGCGCTCGGGCTCTTGCTCGAAGCCGAGCCGCTGCTGGTCGCACTGCCGTTTACCGTGGCCATCGCACTTGCGATCGCCTTCGTGCGCGAGCGTGGTCTCCTGCCCAGCGACACCGCCATCGGCGTATTCTATGCCGCCGCCATGGCGCTGGGCGCGGTCTTTCTCGCCTGGAAAGACAGCTATACCGCCGAGCCGATGT
>CAYMLC010000239.1:0-5999 GCA_964390765.1 uncultured Nitrospirales bacterium | reverse complement strand
CTGGCCGTGCGCATGTATGGCAGCGTGTGCTTTCTCGCCTTTCAGACCGCCCGCGTGAGTATCGTGCTCCTGCTGCCCGCCATCGCGCTCAGCACCGCCACCGGCATGAATGTTTACCTCTGCATCGTGGTCATGGGCATCGTCGCGACGCTCTACACGGTGCTGGGCGGCATTGAAGCGGTCATCTGGACCGATGTCGTGCAGGCCGTCGTACTCACCGGCGGCGCGCTGCTTACCCTCGCCCTCGTGGCCGACCGCGTGGACGGCGGCATGAGCGCCATCATCGCGCAGGCGGCAGACGCCGATAAGCTGCGCGTGTACAACTGGACTTGGGAACCCACATTCGCCGCGCTGTGGGTCGTCATTGTGGGCAATGCCTTCAGCAGTCTCTACCCCGCCACGGCCGACCAGACAGTGGTGCAGCGCTATCTGAGCACGCGTGACCCCAGGACCGCCGCCCGCGCGGTGTGGACCAATGCGCTGCTGACCCTGCCGATAACCGTGTTGTTCTTTTCGCTCGGCACCGCATTGTGGGCCTATTGGGAGGCGCAGCCGCAGGGCTTTCCCGACGACATAAACAACGACGCGGTGTTGCCGCTCTTCGTGATGCAGGAGTTTCCCATCGGGCTGAAGGGCGTGCTGATCGCCGGCATCTTCGCCGCCAGCATGAGCAGCCTCGATTCAAGCCTCAACAGTGTCGCCAGTGTCTTGACCAACGACTACCTGCGCCGGTGGCGGCCATGGACAAGCGACCGCGAAGCCCTGCGTTTCGCGCGCGCCGTCACAATCGCTTTCGGTGTTTTCGGCACCGGCACCGCCACGCTTATCGCCGGCCTCGAGTATCCCTCGCTGTGGGACCCCTTCCTGCAGGTGCTGAATCTCGTGGGCGGTGGCCTCGCCGGTGTCTTTGCGCTGGGACTCTTTACACGCGTCGGCGGCTGGGCCGCGCTCGCCGGGGCGGCCGTGAGCGCCGTGGCGGTATACCTCGCAACCGGCACTGACCTGCACTGGATGCTCTACGGAATGATAGGCTTTGGCACGGCCTTCTTCGTCGGCTGGCTCGTTGGCAGCGACACCGGCCATGCACACCGAACCCACTCATGAGGATGCACTATGGCAAGCGTGACCGATAGCAGTGCCTGGCAGGCGCTGCGAAAGCACTTTGAGGCCAGCCGCGACTTGGACATGAGCGACCAGTTCGCACAGGACCCGCAGCGCTTCGAGCGCTTTCACCTGCGCCTGGGCCCCCTGCTCTTCGACTATTCCAAGAACCGCGTGAGCGAAGAGACCATGCGCCTGCTGGTCGACCTGGCGCGCGAGCGGCGCGTGCCCGAAATGGCGCGCAAGATGTTTGCCGGCGAAGCCATCAACAATACGGAAGACCGTGCCGTACTGCATGTGGCGCTGCGCAACCGCAGCAAGCACCACATCCGTGTAGATGGCGAATGCGTGATGCCGGGCGTGAACGAAGTACTGGACAAAATGCGCACCTTCGTCGACGCCGTACGCAGCGGGGCGCACACCGGGTATACCGGCAAACCCATCGACACCATCGTCAATATCGGTATTGGCGGCTCGGACCTGGGTCCGCTGATGGTCTGCGAGGCGCTGAAGTATTACGGCCGCCGGGACTACACGATGCACTTTGTATCGAATGTAGACGGCACACATCTGGCCGAGACCCTGCGCACCTGTGATCCGGAGACGACGCTGTTCATCATCGCGTCAAAGACCTTCACCACCCTTGAGACCATGGCCAACGCCAGCAGCGCGCGTGCATGGTTCCTCGAACACGCCAAAGATGAAGATGCGGTGGCAAAGCATTTCGTGGCGCTGTCGACGAACCATGAGGCCGTTGCGAACTTCGGTATTGATACCAACAATATGTTCGGCTTCTGGGACTGGGTCGGCGGGCGCTATTCGCTCTGGTCGGCGATTGGTCTTTCTATCGCATTGTTCCTCGGCTTCGAGCGGTTTGAAGAACTGCTCGAGGGCGCGCACGAGGCCGACCGCCACGTTATCGATACGCCGCTCGAGCAGAATATCCCGGTGATCATGGGCGTCTTGGGCATCTGGTACAACAATTTTCACGATGCGCACACGCACGCCATCCTCCCCTACGACCAGTACCTGCACCGTTTTGCCGCCTACTTTCAGCAGGGCGATATGGAGAGCAATGGGAAGCGGGTGACGCGCGACGGACAACTGGTGGACTACTCCACCGGGCCCATCATCTGGGGCGAGCCGGGCACGAACGGACAGCACGCCTTCTATCAATTGATTCACCAGGGAACCAAGTTGATTCCCTGCGATTTCATTGGCTTCGCCAAGACGCTGAATCCACTCGACACACATCACGATTTACTGATGGCGAACTTCTTCGCGCAGACCGAGGCGCTGATGCAAGGCAAGTCGGAAGACGAAGTGCGCGAAGAACTGCGCGGAAGCAATCTGCCGCCGGAGCGCAAGGCGGTCCTGGCCAAGGCGAAGGCGTTTCCGGGCAATCGCCCGACCAATAGCTTTCTGATTGAATCCTTAACACCGCGCAGCCTGGGTATGCTGATTGCCCTTTACGAGCACAAAATCTTTGTGCAGGGAATCATCTGGAATATCAACAGCTTCGACCAGATGGGCGTAGAGTTGGGCAAGGTGCTGGCCAAGAAGATCATTCCGGAGTTGAGCGGCGATACGCCGGTCGATACGCACGACGCCAGCACCAACGCGCTTATCAACGCCTATAAGCAAATGCGCGGATAACGCCGCAGGGCGTGTACGTGCACATTCGGGGAATCGGTAACGGGCGCTGCTTACAGGTACCCGAGACCCATCAGCCGGTTGCGCAGTTCTTCCTCTTCTTCGGGACTCAACTCGGCCCGGCTGCCACCCGCCAGTGTATCCGCCGGCTGAATGTCGACGGGGTGCTGCTCCAGCCAGGCGGCGTCGATGAGCCCTTCAATCACCTGTCCGTCCATGTCGTCGGGCACCGGGCGCCCCAGCAGATGCAGAATGGTCGGCGCCATATCGATCAGCCGGGCGCCTTCCACCGTGCCCGGCCGCACACCCGCGCCCGCCGCAATCAACACGCCTTCCATCTCATGATTTCCATAGAGCGTGGTGTTGCGATACACCGGCTCGTTCGAGGCAAAGCCAAAGAAGCAAACCGGCATATAGTGTTGTTCGAGCGGCAGCGGCATGACATCAGGCCCATAATCGGTATAGGGGCCGGCGTACATGTCGGCCTTGATGTGCACCGGCCCGCCGACCAGCGTACCGTTGTGCGGATTGCGCAAGGTGCGCAGTTTCTCGACCAGTTCATCGCGTACCGCTTCATAGGCTGACGGCGGCACCGAACCGCGCGGGCGGATACCTTCGGTATTGATATAGATGCCGCTCCAGCCAAAGGGCGCATAGGCGCGGGTGCGCGACCAGTCGACGTCGTCGAGACTCAGCATGCCGGGCAGCGCCAGCGCACCGCTCGATTTGTTCAGCGTGCTCGACGGCGCGGGCGCCTTCACCAGCATCAGAAAGCGCAGAAACGGGTGCGCGAGACGCAGGGCGTTGTGCGGTGTTACCCCCCGTTCGAAGAGCCAGCGCTTCAACCGCACGGCCCACGTGTCTTCCAACACAATGAACCCTTCACGCAGCAACCAGCTATTCAGGTCGATGAAATAGTGTGTTGGCCCGAAGCCGTGGTCGCTGATGACGAAGGTAATACCCTGTTCCCCCACGCGCTCGGCCAGCTTGCCTACCCACGCATCGATCATCTGGTAATAGGCGGTGATGCGCGCACCGAACTGCCGCGCACGATGCGGCTCGTGCGCCGGGTGGGTTTCGTCCATCCAATGCCACAGTTCATGCTGCAGCCGGTCCGTCCCCCAGATGTGCAGCATCGTGAAGTCGGGCGTGTAGCGGTCCATCAGCTTGCCGCACACCTCGAACTTGATGCGGTCCATCCGCTCCAATTCCTCGAGATAGCGCTCCGCATTGCCTTTGGAGTGCGATACCACGAATTGCATGCTCTCAAAGAAGTGCGGGTACTTGCCGTATTCCGCCTCCAATTCTTCGCGCAACTCGGGCGGATAGGTGTAATCCGTGGCGCCGGGCGGCGTAAGAAAGTCGGATATCATCGCACCGTTCAACGGCGTCACGGGATACGTGGTCGGCACGTTCAACACCAGGCTCGTCTGGTCTGCCGCCGTCAGATAGTCCCAGATCGTTCGCCCTTCACGCAGCGTGCTGTTTACCGGGCGCTCGGTCCGGGTCTCGGGGTTGTACACCAGAAAGTCGAACACGCCGTGTTTGCCGGGGTTCTTGCCCGTCATGAAAGACGGCCAGGCCGCGGGCGTCTCGGGCGGCAGAATGCTTTCGAGACCACCCGTGGCGCCCGCCTCGCACAGCCGCTTGAGGTTGGGCAATTCGCCCTGCGCCATACGCGGGCGCAGAATGTGCCAGGTGGCGCCGTCGAGTCCGATACAGAGAATACGTCGCTTATCCGTCACGCGGGTTCCTCGCTGAGGTTGTTGTCGGGTGCGAACCGCAATCGGCAAAGGGATACGCCTTGCCGTGGCGCGCGTTACGAGGGGTGGCAGCCAAGCCGGTTCAGCGCATAGTATGCCATGCCCATGATACACCTGCCGAAAACGCACCGAGGAATCCGCATGCGTGCCGTCGTTCGAGTCTTGAATTCTGCCGCCATCGCCCTGGCCCTGTGCTGCGTTGTGCCAGCGCCCGGTGCCGCGGCGGCGGGCGAAACGGCCTGGGGCGAACACAACCGCCAGAGGGCCTGCCGCCACGTCCACGTGCCCTGGGGCGCCCGGGTCGGCGAGGTCCGCCATCACTACGGGCGGGGCACTCCGTTCGACACCCAGCACGTGCGCCTCGAAGTGGCCCTGGATTTCGAGCGCGAGGCGGTCGTCGGCTCGGTGGTGCACACGGTGCGCGCCAGGGTCGAGCCGCGCCCCGAAATGCGCTTCGATGCGGTGGGCCTCGACATTGAAGAGGTGCTGGTCGATGGTGTGCCGGCGCCCTACACCGTGACTGCCGACGCCGTGACCGTGCAGCCCGATGCGCCCTTTGCGCCCGGCGAATCGGTGGACATTAGGATTGGCTACACGGCACTGCGTCCTGCGCGTGGCCTGTACTTCATCACCGAGCGCAAGGGCTATGCGGCCGACGAGGTGATGGCGTGGACACAGGGCCAGCCGGAAGACACACGCTACTGGCTGCCGAGTTACGACTACCCCAACGACCGCGCAACGACCGAAGCGATCTTGACGGTACCGGCCCGATTCGATGCGCTGTCGAACGGGGTGCGCGTCGATGACTACGAAGACCCGGTGGCCGGTACGCGCACGGTGCACTGGCGGCTCGAGCAGCCACACCCCACCTACCTCATCAATGTGGCGGCCGGGCCCTTCGTCGAAATCGCTGACTACGCCGGCAGCCTGCCCAACTACTACTACGCGCGCCCGGGGCTCGAGGCCGACATTCAGGCCAGCTTTGGGCGTACCCCCGATATGCTGGTGCACTTCCCGGCGCTCATCGGCGTGGCCTATCCCTATGCGCGGTATGGCCAGGTGGCTGTGGTGGATTTTGTGGCGGGCGGCATGGAAAACACCACGCTGACCACGATGCATGAGGCGTTTGTGCTGCCGCCCGACGCCCGCCTGACGCGCAACAGCGACTGGATTGTGGCGCACGAAGTGGCGCACCAGTGGTTCGGCGACCTGGTCACCTGCCGCGACTGGTCGCACATCTGGCTGCACGAGGGCTATGCCACCTACTTCGAGTGGGTGTGGGAAGGCAAAGCGCGCGGGCGCGACGGTTTTCTACAGATGGCCGAACGCGATGCCGAACGGGTGCGCGGCTATGACCGCGGCGACAACCGGCGCCCCATTGTGACAACGGAATACGCCGAACCCAGCGAACTCTTCACGCCGCTCATTTACGAAAAGGGCGCCTGGGTCCTGCACATGCTGCGCGAGCAAATCGGCGACGAC
>CAYMLC010000238.1:0-6033 GCA_964390765.1 uncultured Nitrospirales bacterium | reverse complement strand
GGCACAAGATGGCACCGCCTTCGATGCCGACCGCGCCTTCGACATTGGCACGCCCGGCGCGCTTGTGGTCCCGATTGCCGATACCGAAGACGACGCGCTGTATCAGACCTGGCGCGCGTACGAGGGGGCACTGGCCTATGGCTTGCCTGTGCCGGACAGTACCTACGAGGTCACGCTCCATTTCGTTGAGCATGAACACGACACGGCTGGCGCGCGCCGTCTCGATATCGCGCTCGAGGGCCAGCTCGCGCTGAGCGACCTCGACGTTTATGCAGCGGTGGGCCGCGCCCGCGCGCATCGCGTAACGGTGGCGGCCGCGGTCAGCGACGGTACCCTCGACCTCGTGCTGACCCCACGCGTGGGCGAGGTGATAATCGCCGCGATCGTGGTGCGCGATCTGGGTGCCGCGCCTGCTGCTTACTCGCTTACCGTCGTAGGCGGCAGCGGCACAGGCACCTACACGGCCGGCCAACAGGTCAGCGTCTCGGCCGCACCGCCTGCGCCCGGCCAGGAGTTCGGCGGCTGGACGGGCGAGACGGCCACACTGGCCGACCCGCGCGCCGCCAACACCACGGTGGCCATGCCCGCGCGCGCCATCACGATTCGCGCCAGCTATACCGCGCAGCAGACGGCGCTGACCGTGCACAACGGCACGGGCGACGGCCGTTATCTCGCGGGCAGCGTGGTGGCCGTCGCCGCGAGTGAAGCGCCGCTTGGCATGCGGTTCAGCGGCTGGTCGGGCGATACGGACCTTCTCGATGACCCTGGCGCCGCCCAGACCAACGCGCGCCTCGGTGCGCGCGACGCCGCCGTGCGCGCCGAGTTCGCACCGGCAGCCTATACGCTCGACGTGTTCGGCGGTGATGGCGATGGTACCTATGCCTATGGAGAGGCGGTGCCCGTGTCTGCCGCGCCGCCGGCGGAGGGAATGGTCTTCGAACAGTGGACGGGTGCCGTGCAGCACCTCGATGATCCCCTGCGTGCCGCGGCCACCTTTGTCATGCCGGCGTTGCACGCGCGCATCACGGCGCAATACACCCAAGCTGGCCTGCGCCCGGCCGACCGCCCCGCCCACGTCGGTGAGCGCCTCGACTATGCCTACTACGAAGAAGACCTGGGCGAGCTGCCCGACTTCGCCACCCTGACCCCCGTCAGCACCGGCACCGTGCGCACGTTCACGCTCGCGCCCCGCCTCGAGAACGACGACTTTGCGTTCCTCTACACGGGCTACATCAAGATTGCGCAGAGCGGCGAATACGAATTCATGACGACGTCGGACGACGGCTCGCGCCTTTGGATAGGCGAGACGCTGGTGGTCGACAACGACGGGCGCCACGGCATGCGCGAGCGCGACGGCGAGATCGGCCTTATGGCGGGCCTGCACGCCATCACCGTGGCCTACTTCGACACCGGTGGCGAGCAGGGGCTGCGCGTCGAGTACGAAGGGCCCGGCGTAGCGCGCACGGAAATTCCGGAGGCGGTTCTGTTCGGTGGCGCACAGACCGGGCAACGCCTCACCGTGAACCAGGGCACCGGTGATGGCGACTATCCCGCCGGCCAACGCGTCGCCATCGGCGCGGACCTCGCCCCCGAGATGCAGACCTTCGCGGGCTGGACGGGCGATACCGCAGGTCTAGAGGATCCTGGCGCCGCGGCGACCCGGTTCACAATGCCCGCCGACGATGCACAGGTTACGGCTACCTATGCCGACAGCGCCGCCACACTGTATCGCCTCACGGTGAACCACGGCGTGGGTGGCAACCGCTACGCGCCCGGTACCACGGCCAACGTCATTGCTGCTGCGCCGCCGCCGGGCCATATCTTTGACCGGTGGACCGGCGACATCGCCTTCGTCGCGCGCGTCGATGCCGCCACGACCACGGTCGACATGCCCGCGCAGGACATCCTTATCGGCGCACAGTACCGGCCCGACGACCGCGGCCCCGAAGTGCGGTTCGCCTCGCACATGAACGGCAGCTACGCCAATACACAGGGCTTCACACTGGTCGGCTATGTCGATGGTGTACGACCGGTCGACGCGCTCTACGCTTCGGTCGAGTCGCCCACGCTCGGTATCACCGTCAACCAGACGCGGCTCGACGTATCGCGCCACAGCGGCCAATGGGCGCTGCGCATCTGGCCCGGCGAATTCATGGCGGATGAATTGCTGACCGTACACGTGACGGGCATCGATGCCGCCGGCAACGACTCGCTGACCAGCATCAGCTTGTTGCCCACCGCGCTCGACGACTACCACCTGCGGCTCATCAATCGCACCACCTTTGGCGCGACGCCCGAGCTCGTGCGGCGTGTGCTCGAGGTGGGGCCGGAGGCCTGGCTCGAAGAACAACTGAATCCCGCGTCGATTGACGACAGCGCATTGGACCCTGTGCTCGCCACGATTCAGGAAGAGTTCAATGGCATCAACGCGCTGCGCGCGGAGTCGCTCGCGCGGGCCATGTACAGCGAGCGGCAGTTGCTCGAGGTGATGACCTACTTCTGGGACAACCACTTCAGCACCAACTACAACAGTCACGGCTTTACCGACGGCGAACGCCACGAGAACGACCTGTTCCGCGAGCATGCCTTTGGTCACTTCCGCGACCTGCTGGATGCCAGCGCACACAGCGCGGCCATGCTGCGCTACCTCAACAACTACGAGAGCACCAAGGACGACCCGAACAAAAACTACGCGCGCGAGATCATGGAGTTGCACACACTCGGCGTCGACGGTGGCTACACCCCGCAAGACATCGTCGAGCTCGCGCGCATCTTCACCGGCTGGCGCACGTTCTACACCATCTTCTTCTTCAACGTGCCCCACCACGACTACGGCGACAAGGTGTTTCTGGGCGAGGCGATTCCCGGCACAGGCTATGAAGAAGGCGTGCGCGCGCTCGACATGCTGGCCGCGCACCCGTCGACTGCCGCGTTCATCTCGCGCAAGCTGGTCGAGTTCTTCGTGAGCGACGACCCGCCCCAGGAACTTGTGGATGCCTGCACCCAGATCTTCAATGACACCAATGGCCACATCGAACCCATCGTGCGCGCCATCTTGACGTCCGACGCATTCCGCAACGGCGAACACTTCCGCACGAAGATCAAGAGTCCGCTCGAACTCGTTGCCGAGATGGGCCGCACCTGGAACATCGAGCCCGACTACTACCAATTGGTCGACCGCATGAACGGCATGGGCCAGTTGCCCTTTAGCTATCCCGTGCCGACGGGCTGGTCGGAGTTGGGTGAAGACTGGATCAGCTCGGGCACCATGATGCAGCGCATCCGCTTCGCCAATGAGCTGGCGCTCTTTACCGGCTGGTGGGACAGCGCGTTCAATGCGCAGGCTTTCCTGCGCGAGAACGGGCTCGAAGCACCCGAGGCCATCGTCTCCTTCGTGCTCGACATCCTGCTCGACGAGGACTACACGCGCACGGAGTACGAGGCGACGCTCGCCATCTTGAATGCCGAGGGCGCCTATGAAATCGCGCCGACCGAATGCGACCCCGACGTGCCCCTCCGGCGGATGATTGGCTTCGCCATGAGTCTGCCCGGCTACCAATACCAATAGACGCCACGCCCACGAGGAGACTGCCAATGGACCGCCGTACCGCACTCAAGCGCATGTTTGCCGGATTCGCCGGCGCCTTCAGTATCGCCTCCAGCAGCCGCCTGGGGCTCTCCGTGCGCCCCGCCCTGGCACAGACGCAAGGCGCGCAGAAGACCATGATCATGATTTTCCAGCGTGGCGGCTGCGATGGCCTCAGCGTGGCGGTGCCCTATGCGGACCCCGACTACTATCCCTTGCGGCCCAGCATCCGCATTCCCGCACCCGATGCCACCAGCGATGCGGCCGCCCTCGACCTCGATGGTTACTTCGGGCTCAATCCCGCGCTGCGCGGCCTGCACGACATCTTCGGCGAAGGCCGCCTGGCCGTGCTGCCCACCGTGCACTACAGCGAAGCGTCGCGATCACACTTCGACAGCCAGTTCATTATCGAGTCGGGCGCACATGACATTCTCGAAAGCGGCTTCCTCAACCGCTATCTCGAGCAGGCGCCGAACGACGCCACCTTCCGCGCGGTCAGCATGGGGGCCAGTGTGGCCGATATGCTTCGCGGCGAGATTATCGTGCCGGCGGTCGACGCGCTCGACGGCTTTGGCTCCGAGACGGGCGACGAATACGGCTGCACGGACTATCAGGTGACCGAGCGTCTGCAACAAATCTATGCGCAAGAGGCGGGCACCAAGGACAACGCAATGCTGGTGTACAACCAGACGCGCAAGATGTTTGAAGACATGGAAGTCTTCAAACAATTCGAGGAGGACTATCAGCCCGCCAACGGCGCGATGTACCCCGACAGCGACTATGGCCGCCACCTGCGCATCATCGCCCAGCTCATTAAGGAAGGCGTCGGCCTCGAAGTGGCCTCCGTCAGTATCGGCGGATGGGACACGCACAGTGGCCAGGGTTCATCGGATGATCCCGACAGCAATCTCTACGGGCATCTGTCGCACTTCAGCGCCGGCGTGCGCGCGCTCTACCAGGACCTCGGCGCCAGCATGGCCGACGTCGTTATCGTCACGGGTACCGAGTTTGGCCGCACAGCCGAAGAGAACGGCAACCAGGGCACCGACCATGGCCATGCTTCCACCTGGTTTGTGGCGGGCGGTGGCGTGCGCGCGGGCATCTATGGCGACTGGCCCACGCTGGCGCCTGACCGGCTGAACGATGGCCGCTACCTCGACCACACCGTCGACTACCGCGATATCCTCAGCGGCATCCTGCGCGACCATCTCGGCGCCGGCGACCTGAGCGGTATCTTCCCGGGACATCGCTACACGAATCTGGGGATGTTTGCGTAGCGCGGGCTTAGCCGTGCGCCGCCACGACGAATACCTCCACGACGTTGTTGGCCTTGCGCTCGCGAATGTTGACCGCCGCTATGCGGGGGTCACGGTCGCCGTGCGCGTCGGTGGTCATGCGCGCAGGGTCGATGCCCGCTTCGGCCAGAAAGGCCTTCGCCGCTTCCGCGCGACGCTTGCTCAAGCCGGCGTTATAGGCCTGGCTGCCCGGGCGGTCATAGGCATGGCCGATGAGATACAGGCGCGAATCGGTGTGCGCCTGCGCTTCGGCTATCTCGGACAGCCGCGCCTGCGCGCGCTCCGTCAGGTAGGACTGGTTATCGACAAAGCGGACCGTGGCATCGGCGTCATCCGCGATGGAAGGGGCCCAGTCCGGGGCCGTCTGACAGCCGGCCAGCAATAGGGCCAGCACCGCAAGCGAAACAATAGGGCGCAACATACGCGTACTCCTCTTTCGCAATAGCTACCGCTTATGCGTCGAGGCGTGTCACCTTGACGCCGACGGTCAGCGTCTGCCGGCCGCCGCCGAGGATAACACCGCGCAAGGGCGAAACTTCGTCATAGTCGCGGCCCCACGCCAGGGTAATGTGCTCGTTCGACGGCAGCATGTCGTTGGTCGGGTCCACGTCTATCCAGCCGAAGTTCGGCTCGTACACCGCCAGCCACGCGTGGCTCGCGTCAGCACCCACCAACTGCTGCTCGGTCTCCGCACTTGACGACAGGATGTAGCCGCTCACATAGCGCGCGGGCAGCCCGAGCGCACGCAGACAGCCGATCTGCAGGTGTGCGAAGTCCTGGCACACGCCGTGCCGGTTGGCCAGCACCTCCTGCAGCGGCGTCGAGACCGAGGTCGCCTCGGGGTCGTATTTAAACTCCCCGTGAATGCGATGCATCAGGTCGATCGTGCCCGTCAGCAGGGGTTGCCCCGGCGGAAAGCTGGGCGCGGCGTATTCCGCCAATGCCGGTAACGGCGGCACGTTGCGGCTGGGAAAACAGAACTGGTACGCCTCGAGGCTCGTGCGTGTGCGTTCGCGTGCGACCTGCGTGCGCACCTGCTCCCAGGGCAGCGTGGCGGCGGCGTCGGGTGGCAGCATGGGCGTGATGCACACCTCGCTTTCCACGGTGATCTCAAGCGAGGTATGCGGCGTCTGTACCGTGAAATAGACGCTA
>CAYMLC010000237.1:3456-6093 GCA_964390765.1 uncultured Nitrospirales bacterium | reverse complement strand
GGGTGCACTGGCCACGGTGGTTCTGGCCTTTGCCCTGCAACCGGGCCTGCGGCTGCGGCGCGCGGCGCTCGCGCGTGGGACCTTCCGCGAACTCTTCGGCTTCGGCTGGCGCAACCAGGTGGCGCGGCTGGCGAATCTCGTGAACTTTCAGACCGACCGGCTGTTGCTGGCGGTCTTCTTCGGGCTGGGCGGTATGGGCATGGTCGGGGTGTACCGCTTGGGCGAAGAGCTGGCCGGCAAGCTGCGGCAGGGGCCGGCGCTGCTGGCCAGTGCGCTGGTGCCGGCCGCGGCCGACCTCGATGCGCGCGACCACCGCGAGCAGCTGGCGGGTATGTATCTGCGCGCGACGAAGTACCTCGCGGCGGCGGCCGTGCCGCTGACGGTGTTCACCCTGGGTGCGGCCGAGTTGCTGCTGCATGCGTGGCTGGGCGCGCAAGAGGGTGTGGCCATCGCGGCGCACGTGTTGCGGCTGCTGGCCGTGGGCTATTGCGTAAACCTGGTCGCGGGCGGCGGCATGAGCGTGGCGCTGGGGCGCGGCCGGGCTGAACTGGCCATGGGCGCGGGGCTGGTGTCGCTGGCGGTGAATATCGCGGCCACCATCGGCCTCGCTCTCACCATCGGTTTCTGGGGCGTGCCGCTGGGCACCACGCTCGGCATGGTTGCCTCGGCCGCCTGGTTCTTCCACGCGATGCGCCGTGTGGCGCCCGTGCCCGCATCTGCCCTGTGGCTACACGGGTGCGTGTGGCCGGTCTGCGCGGCGCTGCCGGGGCTGGCCTGGTGCGCACTGGCGTGGTGGTGGGCCGATGGCGCCACCGCGCGTGGGCCCAATCTGCTGGCGCTGGGCGCCGCCGCCGCGTGCTATGCGCCCACCTATGCGCTCGCCCTGCGGGCCCTGCCTTTCCTCGATGCGTTCGATGTGCGTTTCCTCGGCGATACCCTGCGCCTGGCGCGGGTGCCGGGCTTCCGCTGGTGGACGCGGGGGGTGGCCGGTGCGTAGCGCGCTGGCGCAGCGGCTGCGCGCCTGGGCCGAACGCGACGGGCGCGGTTATCCCGATTGGGCCACGCGCTACTTGCCCGTGCTGCGGCGCTGGGGCCGGCCGCGGGGTGTGGTGGTGGAGGTGGGCGCCAACGAAAACGGACTGGCGCGCTTTGCCGGCGTGCGGGTGATCACCATCGACTTTGAACGCGCCCAACTCGAGGCCGCGCGCCGCATGCCGGGGGTGCTGCCGGTGCAGGCCGATATTGCGGCGCTGCCCCTGCGCGATGGCGCGGCCGATTATGTGGCGTGTCTCGATGTCTTCGAGCATCTGCCGCCGGCGGTGCGCACGCGTGGCGCCCAGGAACTGGCGCGGGTGCTGGCGCCGGATGGGCGCGGGGTGATGGCCTTTCCCTGTGGCGCGGCGGCGGAAGCGGCCGAGGCCAACGTGCGCGCGGCCTATGCGCGCTACACCGGGCGCACCTTGCGGTGGCTCGACGAGCACACCCGGCACGGCCTGCCCGATGCCGCCGGTGTGGCCCGGGCCCTGGCTGAGGCCGCCCCCCACCACACCGTGACGCGCGCGGGCAACACCAACGTGCGCGTGTGGCGCTGGCTGTGGCATGTGCTGTTGTGCGGGTGGCCGAAGCGCGGCAATGCCGTGGCGCAGGTGGCGGTGCGCGTGCTGACGCCGCTCATCAGCCGCGCGCATTTCGGGGTGTGCTACCGTGCCGCGCTATGGCTGGAACCGCGCACACGCCGCTCTGCTCGGTGATCATCCCCACCTATAACCGCTACGACTTGCTGGCCGCGTGCCTGGCAAGCGTGCGCGCGCAGACGCACTCCGGCTACGAAGTGGTCGTGGTGGACGACGGCGGCACCGACGACACGGCGGCGCGCTGTGCAGCTTACTTTCCCGAGGTGCGCGTGGTGCGCCGTGAACGAAACGGCGGCTTCGCGCGCGCGACGAATGCGGGCATCGCGGCCGCACGCGGCCAATGGCTGCTGCTGCTGAACAACGACGTGACCCTGGCGCCGGATTTTCTGGCGCAGTTGCTGGCCGCGGGCGAGCAGGCCGACATGGTGGCGCCGCTTATCTGCTGGGCCGGCGCACCCGACACGATTTACAGCGCGGGCGATGCGCTGCTGCGCAATGGCCGGCCCGTGCCCGTGGGTTGGCGGGCGCCGCGGGCAGGGTTCGTGCCACCGGCAGAGACGTTCGGCGTGAGCGCGTGTGCGGGCCTGTTTCACCGGCGCGTGTTTGAGACGGTGGGCACGCTCGACGAGACCTTCGGCGCGTACTTCGAAGACGCCGACCTGTGCACGCGCGCGCGGTTGGCGGGTATGCGCGCCGCGCTGTGCACCGGGGCCGTGGCGTGGCACGTGGGCTCGGCGAGCATCGAGCGGGGCACCTGGTGGCGCGCGCGCCAGTGCTACCGCAATCACGCGCTGCTGGTGGTGAAGAACCTGCCGGCGGCGGTCGTGTGGGGCAACGCCGGGGCCATCGCACGCGAACGGATGCACCAGGCCGCGCGCTGCTTTTCCGCCGCCCGCACCGAGTTTGGCGCAGTGCGTGCCGCCGGCGTCCTGTTCGGCGCGTGGTGCAGTCTGCTGTGCGCGTTGCCTGCTCCACGGGAACGATCCCTTCTTGCTCTTTGTTT
>CAYMLC010000237.1:1392-3446 GCA_964390765.1 uncultured Nitrospirales bacterium | reverse complement strand
CGCCCGCCGCCGCATTCAGCGTGCGCGTGTGTGTGATGCCGCGGCCTTCGCTGCGCTGCTGAGCGAGCGCGCATGAAGGCGTGGCTGCGCGTGTGGCGGCCGCCCGGCTGGGCACTGGTGTTGATTGCGCTGTTCGCCGCCAGCGAACCCATCGCGCACCTGTGGATTCGCTACGCGTTGCCGGGCGACTGGCTGCCCACGGGCATGCGCATCAGCGACGACCCCTTCTTCCTTACCGCGATGCGCCTCTATACACCCGGCTTCACCTCGCCCTATGTCGTGGGCGAGACCCTGACCACCGCCGAGCACCGTGCGCTCTTCGCGCTGCCGCACCACCACCTCTACGCGCTGCTGGGCGTGGTGGCGCGCTGGGCCGGGCTCGTGCCGCAGCTCGCGCTCGGCCTGGCCAATGGCGCCGCCGCCGCGCTCTACCTGCTCGCCGTGTGGGCCTTCTTTCGCGCCGCCGTGCCGCGCCATGCGTCGGGCGCCTTCGCGCTCTACTGCCTGCCGGGCGGACTGGCAGGCCTTGGCCTGGGCGGCATGTGGCTGACGGGCGCCATCGATCCGGTCGGCTTGTGGGAAGACACGGCCTTGCTCCTGGCGCGCTATGAGTTGATCGAGGGGCCATCCGTGGCCCCCATGTTGCACCTGCCGCGCCTCTACTACACGCTCGCGCTGGCGGCCGCCTACGCCGCGCTCGCCCTGTTGATCGCCGGCCGCAATCGACTGGCCATCGCCGGTGCGGGCGGCCTGCTTGTGCTGGCCACACTGCTCAACGCGCGCGTGGGGCCGATTGCGTGGTTCGGTGCCGTCGCCTGGATAACCCTCGCCCCGAATGCGTGGCCCCTGTCGCGGCGGGCGTGGTGGTCCTTCATCCTGGCCGTGCCCGTCGCCGTCACTGTGTGGGCGGTGTCGGGTTGGTTCACCACGCTGAATCCCCAGGCGACAGACAACGTCTGGCGATTGCTGCGCCGTGCCGCGTGGTTCGGTAGCGTCGCCACCCTGCTGGCGCTGCACGTGCCCCTGCTGGCCCTGCCGCTCTGGCGCACAGCACGGGTCTTGCCGCCGGTGCCCCGCGCGCTCAGCGGCGCCGCTATGGGCTATCTGCTGACCTTCGCCATCGGCTACGCCCTGTACAAGCTCTATGCCGGCACCTTCGCCACGTCGTACGGCGAGGGTGCGGCGGTATTGGCCGTGACCGATCCCGCATTGGTTGGGGCCTTGGCCGGCGCGGTGGCGATGTTTGCGCCGCATCGCGCCCACCCCACCCGTGCCGTGTCCGGTTGGGCGGTCTTCTGGCTGCTGGCCCTGCTGGCCCCCGCCATCGCGCTGCCCGGGGCCGGCCTCCTGCGTGCGTTCACCGCGCTCAGTCCCGGCGCGGCCCAGTCCGGCAGCGTGGTTGCGCAGGTCTTGGGACAATTGACGAGCGCCTACGCCGCCCTCATGCCCGAGCGTCTGCTGGTGATGCTCGGTGCGCCGCTCGCCCTGGTGACGGCCGAGGTGCTCGGCACGTTCACCGCACGCAGCCGCGCGTTCGCGTATGCCGGCCTGCTCAGCGCGGGGGCGCTGTCCGCGGTGGCCGGCTATGGCTGGTTTCAAGGGCCGCTGGGCAAAGTGCGCGACGGCGACTACCACATCACCAATCCCGTCGAGGCCATGCATCCGGCCGACGCGAACATTATCCGGCGTATCCCCAGTGGCAGCGTCGTGCTGGCACCGGCCACCTTGCCGCCGCTGTTCGGCGACATCATCGTGTTGAACGTACACGGCGCCCGCACACCGCTTGGCCAGCCGTCGCTCGAATTCGCGCACACGGACCTGGCGCAGCGCATCAACGAAGTGAACCGGTTCTACCGCAACGACATCGATCAGCGTGCCGTGCTCAAGCGCTGGGGTGTGCACTACGTCTACGTACCGACGACGCTCAATGATTTCGGCGAGCTCCCTGAGCTCGGTGCCTTGGTGGCGTCCGGTTTGCTCGTCGAGGTCGCGCGCGACGAACGCGCCGCGCGCATGGTGCCGGCCTACGACGCACAGGGCAATCCGGCTGGGCA
>CAYMLC010000237.1:0-1382 GCA_964390765.1 uncultured Nitrospirales bacterium | reverse complement strand
GGTGCAGGCGGGTGCGGCGGTGCTCTACCGCGTGAAGCTGGGCGAGTTGTGAGCGCGCCGATGCCGCGTTGGGTGGCGCTGCTGATCGCGGCCTTGGCCTTGCTGGTGCCCGCCACGCACGTGTGGACCGCGTTCTTTCCGCCGGCCGGCACGGTGCCGACCTACGTACACACCGGCGACAGCGCCCATCACCTGGTTGCGCTGCGCGCGGTCGAGACCGGCTTTGTCTCGCCCTATGCACCGCCCGAGACGCCACACGACTGGCGGCTCTTTGCGCCGCCGCTCTTCGCGCTCTACGCGCTGCTGGGTGCGCCGGTCACGTGGGCCCTGGGCGCGCGGGGCGAGTTCCTCTATCTCGGCCTGCTCAATGGCCTGGGCGGCGCCTTCTTCCTGTGGGCGGCGTGGCGCTTCTTCGCGGTGGTGGCGCCTGCGCGTGCGGGCCGTGCGTTCTTCGTGTTTGTCTTGGGTGGCGGCATCAGCGGGCTCGGCTGGTGGCTCGCGCTTGCGCTGGGCTGGTCCGCCGCGCCCCGCTTCGAGGCGCAGTTTTTTCCCGCCGCACACTACGCGCTCATCGAAGGCCAGCATCCGCTGCCGTGGCTCCTCTTCCAGCGGCTCTACTACACCCTGCCGCTCGGCCTTGGGCTGCTGGCGCTGAGCCGCTTCGCCCGCGAGCGCAAGGGCAGCGCCTGGCTCGTGCTGGCGGCGTTCATCAACCTGCGCGCGGGCGCCCTGGTCTGGCTCGGTGGCGCCTGTCTCGCCGCCTATGTGCACGGCGGGCGCGGCTCCGCCTGGCTCCGCTGGACCGTGCCCGCGCTCCTCGGTGGCGCGCTGGGGTATGCGTGTGCCGCACTGTCGCCGCACTACCTCGACAACGTGACCGGCGTCGCCCGCGAAGCCGTCTGGCCGGTGTCGCTCTTCTGCGCGACCACGCTCAGTTGGCTGGTGCTGCCCGGCGCGCTGCGCAATGCCGTGCCACTTGTGCCCGGCCGCACCGGGCGCACGGCGCGCGCGCTGTTGGGCTATTGCGTGGTATGGCTCGTGGGCTACTTCGTCATCCGCGCGTACTACGGCAACGTGTGGGCCGGCGGCGAGACCGCCACCGCCGCGCGTATCGCCGACGTGGCGCTGCTGGGTGCGTTGGTGGGCGCGCTCTATCGCGTGCCACGCACGGGTCCGCCCCCTGCTACCGGCTATCCCGCGTGGGCGGCGCTGTGGCTCTTGGCCGCGCTCGCGTTGGGCGGCGCAGCGCTGGGCCAGGGCTGGGCGCTGCAGTTTACCCCTGCGCGCGCGCTGGTGCTGTTGGGCGTGCCGCTGGCCCTGCTGGTCGCGTGGCAGCTCGACGCGTGGCCACGGCACACGCGGCGTGCCCTGCTGGCGGGCTA
>CAYMLC010000236.1:0-6114 GCA_964390765.1 uncultured Nitrospirales bacterium | reverse complement strand
GTGATGAGTTCGGCCACCGGGCCGGTCGGTTCGCCGCCACCGCCTTCACCCGCCGGGGCCATCACTTCCCAGAACATGCTGTGCAGGTAGTGGCCACCGCCGTTGAACGCAGCCGCCCGTGACCAGTAGCGTATCAGGCTGTAGTCGCCGGTGGCGCGCGCTTCGGCCAGGGCTTTCTCCGCGGCGTTCAAACCGTTTACATAGCCCTGGTGGTGCTTGCTGTGGTGCAGCTCCATGATGCGCGCGTCGATGTACGGCTCGAGCGCGTCGTAGCTGTACGGCAGTTCGGGCAAGGTGTGCTCCGTCAATGCGCCCATGGTGTCGCCGTTGCTGCCCTCTTCCTGGGCGGCGGCCGTCGACGTGGCCAGGCCGGCCGCTGTGGCGGCGGCGCCCGATGCCATCAGAAACTCGCGGCGTGTCGAATCCATCTGCTGTGTGCTCCCTTGGTTGCGCCGGGTCCGCCTCGGGCGTGTGCCGGGTGGCCGGCCCCTGCGTCGTGTTGCCTGCAATTACCTATTGGCTGGGAGCAAACGCTGGCCCGCTCCCTCTGTGCCGCACAACGATTCCTGCGCCGCGCCTTATTTCGCCTGCATGTCCGGCGCCTCGTAGGTGATGCGGTAGATCACGCCCGCGGTGTCGTCGGACACCAGCATCGAGCCATCGGGCATGCCTTCCAGATCGACCACGCGGCCCCACGCCTTGGTACGGCGCAGCCAGCCCGCGGCGAAGTCTTCGTAGCTGGTGGCGTTGCCCGCACCGTCGAGCCGGACCAGGGTCACCCGATAGCCGATGGGAATGGTGCGGTTCCACGAGCCGCGCTCCGCGATGAAGACCTGGTTGCGGTATTCCTCGGGGAACATGTCGCCGGTATAGAACTCGAGCCCCAGCGGCGCCACGTGTGGGCCCAGGTCCTGAACGGGCAAGGTGAATTCATCGGCGCTGTGGCCCTCGCCGAACTCGGGGTCGGGCAGGCTGGTGCCGTGCCAGTACGGATAGCCGAAGTGCTGGTCGTGTTCGGTGGCCCGGTTCAGCTCGCAGGGCGGCTGGTTGTCGCCCATCCAGTCGCGCCCGTTGTCGGTGAACCACATGTTCTGCGTCTCGGGATGCCACGTGATGCCCACCGAATTGCGGACGCCGCGCTGGTCGATGCGAAAGTCCGTACCGTCGGGCGCGATGCTGCTGATCGTCGCGTAGCGCGGATCCTCGTCTTCCTTGTTGCAGATGTTGCACGGCGCGCCAATATTGAAATAGAGGCGGTCGTCGGGCCCCAGCGCCATGAACTTCCAGCCGTGGTGTCCGTCGGTCGGCAGGTCGTCGTAGATCAGTTCGGGCTCGGGCGGGTCCTGCAGGTTCGCCTCGATATCCGGATAGCGCCAGATGCGGCTGACCTCGGCCACATAGAGGTCGCCGTCCCGCAGCACGATGCCGTTGGGCATGCGCAGGCCGGTGTCGATGGTCACCACTTCGTCGGCCTGGTAGTCGTTGTCGTGGTCCAGCACCGCGCGCACCGAACCCGGTTCTTCGCGCGAACTGACGAAGAGCACGCCGCTGTCGCTCAGCTTGATCGAGCGTGCGTCGGGCACTTCGGCATAGACGTCGATTTTGAAGCCCTCGGGCATTTCGATGGTCTGAAGCGGCAGGTCGGCGGCGCGGGCGTTGGTTGCCCCCGCCAGCAGCGCGAGGCCGCAGAACGCGGCGGTAAACTTGCGAACACAGAGACTGATCAGTCGCACGTGATATCTCCTTGGCCGTAGACGCGCGGGCGGGCGCAGGGGCCCGGGCCTATTAACCTGACAACGTGCCGGTGGCGGGGTCGTAGTCCCACTCGCCATCGGGATAGGGGTGCGGCTGCCATTTCAGCAGACCGCCTTCGCTCAAGAGTAGCTCCAGTTGTTCGGGGTAGCGCCCGTGTTCGCGGTGAAAGCTGCGCAGCGCGTTCTCGAGAATGCGCTGGCGGCGCTGCACTTCTTCGTCGAGTACCGTCGTGTTGTACACCGTGCCGTCGCCGCCAAGAAAGTAGCGCCCGCCCAACTCGTCTTCGCCGGGGCAGGGGTTCACGGTCAGCACTGCGCAGAACTCCTGCATGCTTTCGGGCGCACGGCCCTGCCGCTGCACGAAGGCCTCCACGAATTCGTTCAACTGCTTCACGTTCTGGCGGATGCGATAGAGTGCGGCCTTGCGCAGCGCGATGTCGCGCGTGATGGTGTCGCCACGCTCGGCGGCTTCGCGCGCCATCCTTGCCCACAAATCCGCCTCGTACGCGTCGAGCCCGGTCTTGTTGCGCAGTTCGTCGGCCAGGCGGAACACGCGCTCGGGCGCACGCCCCGTGCTGGTCGAGACGCTCAGGTAGTAGGCGGCCAGCTTCTCGCTGTCGGGTTCGTGCTGGCGGTTCAGCAGGTAGATCATGCCCATCTCATAGGGCAGTTCCCACGCGTGGGGATTCTGTACATAGCCGCGCGCCAACAGCTCGAGCGCCGCGTTGTCGTCGGCGCGCAGGGCCGCCAGGAAGACAGCGCCATAGCGGTAGACATCGACGAAGTAGGGGTCGAGCCGGGTGGCCGTATCGAGCATGTGCTGCAGCCAGTCGAAGTTGCCGCGCCCCGCAATCTCGCCCGCCGTGTACTGCAGTGCGCTCAGCCAGATCACGTCGGCCAGTACGTTGTTCAGGCCCGCCGTAAAGTGGGTCAGCAGCCGCTCGTTGGGCAGGTACAGCAGTTCGGCGCTGGCGGGGTCGGCTTCGCGTGCCTGGTCGACGCGCGCCTGCAGCATGGCCACGCCGGCGAGCAGCACGGCGGTGGCCACCAGTCCGGCCGCGATACGTACCGGCCGCTTCATACGTCTTTGCCCTCGAAGGCGAACGCCGCCAGCACCAGCACGAGCGCGGTATAGATCAACCCATAGACCAGTGCATAGCCGATGTAGGCGCCGGAGACCGCCACGCCGTTTGCCGCTTCGCGCGCGATGTCTAAATTCGCGAGGTTGGGCAGGAAGTAGTAGACCGTCTCGAGCACCGGCTTCATGGGGTGGTCATCGAATTGGGGCGGCAGGTCGCGCAGGATGCCGGTGGCGTGGCCGAACACATAGATGGTGAAGACGATGATGGCGCCGAGGATCGGCGAGGTGACCGCGGAGAACAGCACCGCAATGGCCGTGACCAGCAGCAGCTTCCAGTAGATGAGCAGGATGGCCTGAAAGAAGACGGATTCGAGTTCGCCGCCGATGATCCAAACGTATGCGCTGGATACGGCGGCCATGGTGCCGACGACCACGGCCAGCAGCGCCATCAGTCCCAGATACTTGCCGAGCACGAATTCGTAGCGGTGCATCGGCTGCGAGATGATGGTGTACAGCGTGCGCTTGTCGATCTCCTTGTAGACCAGGCTGGTGCCGACGAATACGGCGATGAGCATGCCGAAGACCGACGTGGCGGCCAGGCAGACGTCTTTCACAATCTTCACGTCCTGGCCGATACTGATCCAGCCCATCAGCCGCGATCCGAGGATGACCACGGCCGCGAAGAAGAGCAGTACGTACAGCACCTTGTCGCGCACGGACTCGCGAAAGGTGTTCTGGGCCACGGCCAGGATTCTCATGCCGCGGGCTGCGCCTCCTGTTCGCGCATGAAGAAATCCTCCAGCGTCTCGCGGATTGGGCTGAGCGCCACCACGCGGCCACCGGCGTCGAGCACTTCACGCGCCGCCGCATTGGCCGCGTCGTGGTCGGGCCAGACATAGCGCTCCTGCTCGTCGAGCGTGCGGTGGTGCGTGGCGCGCGCCGCCAGGGCATCGCGCACGGGGGCCGGCACGCCCTCAACGATGAGTTCGACCGCGACCGTGCCCTGGCCCAGCAACGCGTCCAGTCGGCCGGCATGCCGCACCCGGCCATCGCGCACCAGCGCTACCCGGTCGCACACCTGCTCGACATCGCCCAGCACGTGCGAGCTGAAGAAGAGCGTCTTGCCCTCGTCGCGCAGGCGCAGCATGAGTTCACGAATCTGGCGGCGGCCCAGCGGGTCGAGCCCGCTCATGGGTTCATCGAGGATCAGCAGGTTGGGGTCGCCCACCAGGGCGACGGCGAATCCCAGGCGCTGGCGCATCCCCTTGCTGAAACCCTTCACCCGCTGCTCGGCAATGTCGCGCAGGTCCAGCAATTCGGACAGCCGGTCCCAGGTGCGCGCCCGTTCGGTGCGGTCGAGCCCCTGCAGGCGGCCGTAGAAGTCGACGGTCTCGCGCGGGGTGAGGTATTCATAGAAGTAGGGCTGCTCGGGCAGATAGCCGAAGAGGCGGCGCGCGGCACGCGTGTTCGCGTTTTCACCAAAGACCCACGCGTGGCCGGCGGTCGGCTTGATCAGTCCGCAGAGAATCTTGATGGTGGTGGTCTTGCCCGCGCCGTTGCGCCCGAGGAAACCGAACACCTCGTTGGGCTGCACCGTAAGCTCGATGCCCGCCAGCGCATGTACCGTGCGCTTGCCAATCTGGTGGTAGCGCTTGGTCAGTCCTTCGATGCGTATCGCGTCCACGATAATCAATCCCGGCGGCGGCGCACCCGTATTGCGGTCGGCTTCAGCGGGCAACGCCGCTTCGCCCGGAGTGTACCCGCTGGGTGGCGGCTTGTCTAGCGCGTCCCGCGTGACCACAATACGTACCGCTCGCGGATACACGGGCACGGCAACCGGGCCGCACAACACAACCGACAATCGGATGAGGAGGTTCTTGGGTATGAGTTTCTTGGGTATGAGTATTGAAGAGCGTATCGAACGGCTGGAACAGACCAACCGGCTCTATCGCCGCCTGCTGGGTGTGGCCGGCGCCGCACTGGTGGTGGCGGTGGCGGTCAGTTGGCTGCCGGGTGTGGCCGCGCAAGACGAAGGCAGCGCCCCGGCCGAGCCGGCCGCGCAAGAGGAAGGCAGCACCCCGGCCGGCGGCGAAGTCCTGCGTGCGACGCTTCTCGAAATCGTGAATAGCGACGGCGAGCCGGTGGTCACGCTGGGCAGCGACCCCGAAGCGGGCATGTTGATGATCAGCAACAACGCGGGCAATCCGGTGCTGCAACTGGTCGGCGATGCGGATGGCGGGCTCGTGCTGGTGAACTACGCCGATGGCAGCGGCACGGGTGCGCTCCTCGGCGTAGACGGTGACGGCGGGCTCATCCGCGTCAACGCGACGGGCGGCGAAGAGCGTGCGTTCATCGGTGTCGATGGCAACGGCGGCCTGATGTCGGTCGTGAACAACGACGGCGACCTGGCGGGCGTGATGCGCGTGGACGATGGCGGACGCGCCACCTTCGAGACTGGCGAATAGCCCACGCGACAGAATCGCCCACGCGACAGAATAGCCCACGCGACACGGGACTGCCCGCAACGGTAAAAGAAATGCCCCGGTGTGCATGCCTGCGCGCCGGGGCGATTGCTAGGGGCGTATGGTGTGCAACTGCTGGCGGTCAGCCGCCGCCAGGCCTGCCCTACTCTGTCACGCTCCAGTCGACGAATGACTTCAGTTCCTTCGAGCGGGTGGGGTGGCGCATCTTGCGCAAGGCCTTGGCTTCAATCTGGCGCACGCGTTCGCGGGTCACGTTGAAGACGCTGCCCACTTCCTCGAGCGTGCGGGGGTAGCCGTCGCCCAGGCCGAAGCGCAGGCGCAAGACCTTCTCTTCGCGTTCGGTGAGCGAGCCGAGCACGTCGTCCAGCTTCTCCTGAAACACGCTGAAGGCGGTGGCATTGGCCGGGCTCTCGGCGCCCTTGTCTTCAATGAAGTCGCCGAAGCTCGAGTCGCCCTCGTCGCCGACCGGTGTCTCGAGGCTGATGGCCTCCTGCGCAATCTTCAAGATGGCGCGCACCTTGTCGGCGTTCATGCCCATCTCTTCGCCGATCTCTTCGGGGCTCGGCTCGCGGCCGTACTCCTGCACCAGGCGCCGGCTGGTGCGCACCAGCTTGTTGATCGACTCGATCATGTGTACCGGAATGCGAATGGTGCGCGCCTGGTCGGCGATGGAACGCGTGATCGCCTGGCGAATCCACCACGTGGCGTAGGTGCTGAACTTGTAGCCGCGCCGATACTCGAACTTGTCGACCGCCTTCATCAGGCCGATGTTGCCTTCCTGGATCAGGTCGAGGAA
>CAYMLC010000235.1:946-6115 GCA_964390765.1 uncultured Nitrospirales bacterium | reverse complement strand
GCATGGGCCCGGGGCGAAACAGCGCCACAAGCGCATTGATCTCTTCGAGACTCTCGAGGCCGATGCGCTTGGCGAGGTCGCGCATGCCCGAGCTTTCCAACTGGAAGATGCCGGTGGTGTGGCCGCTGCGCAGCAGCGCGTAGGCCTTCGGGTCATTTGGCTCGACGTTGTCGATGTCAATCGCCACGCCGTGATGTTCGGCAATGAGGCGCACGGCTTCGTGCACCACGGTCAGCGTGCGCAGGCCGAGGAAGTCCATCTTCAGGAGGCCGACATCATCGACCCCCTTCATCTCGACCTGGGTCGCCACGGTGTCAGAGTTACTGGCCCGAAACAGCGCCACATGGTCGGTCAGCGCGTGGTCGCAGATGACGACACCCGCGGCGTGCGTGCCGAGGTTGCCAAGCGTACCCTCGAGCTTGGTGGCCAATTCCCAGAGCTTGCCGATCTGTGGGTCGCTCTCGATAAGCGTCTTGAGTTCGGGTTCTTTCTCGACCGCCTCGGAAAGCTTGATCTTCAGTTCGTCGGGAATGAGTTTGGCGATGCGGTCGACTTCGCCGTAGGACATGCCCATTACGCGGCCGACATTGCGCACCACGTTCTTGGCGAGCATGCGGCCGAAGGTCACGATCTGCGCGACGTTCTCGTGCCCGTAGGTCTTGTAGGTGTAGTCGATCATCTCGCCGCGGCGCTCGTAGCAGAAGTCGATATCGAAGTCGGGCATCGACTTGCGCTCGGGATTGAGAAAGCGCTCGAACAGCAACTGGTAGCGCATGGGGTCGATGTTGGTGATGAACAGCGCATAGGCCACGATGCTGCCGGCGCCCGAGCCGCGGCCGGGCCCCACGGGAATCTTCTCCTTGCGTGCGTGGCGAATGAGGTCCCACACGACGAGGAAGTATTCGACAAAGGCCGTCTCTTCGATGACGCCGAGTTCGAACTTCGCGCGCTCGATGTATTCGGCGGGCGGCGGCGTGCCATAGCGAAGCTCGAGCCCCTCCATCACCAGTTCGGTCAGATAACCTATCTTCGTCTTGCCGGGGGGTGGGGTGAAGTCGGGGATTAGGTTGTTGCCGAGCTTGATCTCCACATTGCAGCGTTCGGCAATAGCGACCGTATTGGCCAGGGCTTCGGGCCGGTCGGGGAAGCGCTCGGCCATCTCGTCGGCGGTGCGAAAGTAGAACTCGGGCCCGTGAAACCGCATGCGGTTTTCCTGCTCGATGGTGGCCCCGGTCTGGATACACAGCAACGCATCGTGCGCCTCGGCGTCGTCCTGGTCGACGTAATGGCAGTCGTTCGTGGCGATGGTCATCAGGCCGAGGTCATCGGCGAGCTCACACAGGTAGGCGTTGACGCGCTCCTCCTCGGGAATGCCGTGGTCCATCAACTCAACGAGATAGTTCTGCTTGCCGAAGATTTCGATGTAGCGGCGGATGGCCTGGCGCGCACGGTCGACATCGCCGTCGACCAGACAACGCGGCACGCGGCCGGACAGACACGAGGTCGTGGCGATAAGGCCTTCGCTGTGCCGGGCCAGCAGTTCGTCGTCGACGCGCGGCTTGTAGTAGTAGCCCTCGAGGTAGCCGGCCGTGCTGAGCTTCAGGAGATTGTGATAGCCGGCATCGGTTTCGCACAGCACGAGAAAATGCTCGGCCGCATGCGAAGACGAGCGGAAGTTCTTGTCGAAGCGGTCGGTGGGTGACATGTACAGCTCGCAGCCGATAATGGGCTTGATGCCACGCTTTTTGGCCTTCTTGTAGAACTCGAGCACGCCGAACAGGTTGCCGTGGTCGGTCAGCGCGCAGGCGGGCATGCCGTATTCCTCGCACCGGTCGAGCATCTTGTCGATCTTGCTCGCACCGTCGAGCACCGAGTATTCGCTGTGGTTGTGCAGATGAACGAAGGCGCGGCTCATGCGACGTGCTCCAGTAAGAGGTGTAGTGCGGCGGCGGCACTGGCCTCGCGTATGGCCGTGCGAGCGCCGGGAAAGACCTGATGTTCGGCCAGGCAACCCCGCGGTGTGGCGACCGCATAGTGCACCAGGCCCACGGGCTTGGCTTCGGTGCCGCCGCCGGGCCCGGCCACGCCGGTCAGCGCTACGGCGTAGTCTGCGCCCAGCCGTTCACGGGCGCCCTCGGCCATGGCCAGCGCCACGGGCTCGCTCACCGCGCCGTGCGCCACCAGCATCGGCTCGGGCACGCCGAGCAGTTGTGTCTTGAGCGTGTTGCTGTAGGTGACTGCACCGCCCAGGAACACCGCGCTGGCGCCGGCGGGCGTGGTGAGGGCGGCGGCCACCAGCCCGCCCGTGCAGGATTCCGCCGTGACGACTGTGGCCCGCGTTCCTTCAGGCGCGCGAGCACGGCTTGCGCGGCTTTGGCCAGTTGGGGGTCCGCCATAGGTGGCGCGACGTTAGCAGGGGCCCGCGCGGCGAGACAAGCTGGCGCCGTTGGGGCGATGGCTTGCGCGACAGGACGGCGCGCCGTATACTCCTTGTCAACAGTTATCGAGGGGTGGGCACGTGAAAGCTCGGTGGCACAAGGGGATAGCGGCAACGGCGGCACTTGCTGCGCTCGCGCTGGGGCTGGCCGAAGACGCGTCGGCCGAGCGGCCGCAGACCCGTGAGTTGCGGCAATTCGTCGATGCCGACGGTGTGCCCACACTGACCAACCGCCCCGAGAAATACCGCGCGCAGCACGGCTTCCGGGAAGTCGACATTACCTACCAGCGCATTACCGTGCCGCGCGCCTATGCGCAGCCGCGCGACCCGAAGGCCTACACTACCACCGCCATTGCCACCTTGATTACGCGCTACGCACGCCAGCACGGACTCGACGAGAATCTGGTGTATGCGGTGATGCAGGCAGAGAGCAACTTCAATCCGAACGCGGTATCGCCCGCCGGAGCGTGCGGGCTGATGCAGCTGATGCCCGGCACGGCGGCCGAGATGGGCGTGACGAGTATCTTCGACCCCGCGCAGAACATCGCGGGCGGCACGCAGTACCTGGCGAAAATGCTCGAGTTGTTCGACAACAACGTGTCGCTGGCGCTGGCGGGCTACAATGCGGGACCGTACGCGGTGAAGCGCCACGGCGGGATACCGCCCTACGCCGAGACACACAACTATGTGCGCAAGGTCTTGAGCAATTGGAAGCGCTTTCAGGGCAGTGGCCCGCCCGCCCGCGCCATGCAACTGGCCCGCGTGCAAAGCGCGCCCGCACGGCCGGGCCAACCGGCCATCGCACAGGGGCAGGTGGTCGTTCACTTCAAGAGCGGCCTGACCCAGCCCGCTGACCGCGTGGAAGACCAGGACCCCTACTACTACATCCATTACGGACGGCGGACCTATCCCGTGCGGAAAGAACTCGTCGCACGGATTGAGTAGGCGCCTGCGCCATCTCCTCGCCTGGCCGCGTTCCATTCTTCCTCATCGCGGCCTATAATCTCGGGATGCGGGCGCACGGCCCGCTGTTCGCCTTAGTTGGGGGTAGTGCATGGCCCAGCCGCAACCGACGCCTGAACCCCAGTCGCTGCTCGATGCGTATTGTGCAGAGCCGGGTGTCTTCGATGAATTGCGTGACGCAGCGGGTGCGGTGCGTCCGCATTGGCAGCACCTGGCCACATCGCTGGATGCGATGGGCCGCGCTGAACTCGAGCGACGGCGCGAACAGGCGGCGCGGCTGGTGCACGAGAACGGCATCACCTACAACGTCTACGACGACCCGCGCGGCATGGACCGGCCGTGGGCGCTGGACGTGTTGCCGACAGTCCTGCCCGAGTCCGAGTGGGCGGCGGTCAGCGCGGGACTGACGCAGCGCGCCCACCTGCTGAATCTGATTCTGGCGGACCTGTATGGCCCGCAGCGGCTGATTTACGACGGCGTGATACCGCCGGAGTATGTGTTTGCGAATCCGAAGTTCCTGCGCGCGTGCCATGGCATCACGCCGGCCGGCGGCAACCATGTGAACTTCTATGCGGCCGACCTGGCGCGCGGGGCAGACGGGCAGTGGCTGGTGCTGAGCGACTGGACCCAGTCGCCGGCGGGTGCTGGCTATGCGCTGGAGAACCGCATCGTCACGTCGCGCGTGTATCCGCGGCTGTACCGCGAATCAAATGTACACCGGCTGGCGGGGTTCTTCGACCGGTTGCGCACACAACTGCGCGCGCTGGCGCCGTACAACCGCGACAACCCGAACATCGTGTTGCTGACGCCGGGGCCTTTCAACGAGACCTATTTCGAGCACGCGTACCTCGCGCGCTACCTGGGCTTTACGCTGGTCGAGGGCGAAGACCTGACGGTGCGCGACAACCGCGTGTACCTGAAAACGCTCGAAGGACTGCAGCAGGTCGACGTCATCCTGCGGCGGCTGGACGACGATTTCTGCGACCCGCTGGAGCTGCGCACCGACAGCGCGCTGGGCCTGGTGGGGTTGGTGCAGGCGGTGCAGTCGGGGCACGTGGCCGTGGCCAACGCGCTGGGCTCGGGCGTGGTCGAGACGCAGGCGTTGGCGGCGGTGCTGCCCAAGCTGTGCCGCTACTTCCTGGACGAAGACCTGAAGCTGGCGTCGCTGCCGGCGTGGTGGTGCGCCGACCCCGAGCAGCGCGCCCACGTGGAGGCGCACGCCGGCCACCTGGCGCTGGGCCTGGCCTACGCCAACCATCCCCGTGCGACCATGTCGAGCAGTGCCACGGCGAACGGCAGCGGCTTGGCCGCCCTGCCGCCACAATTGGGTGAGCAGCCGTATGCCTACGTCGGACGGCAGTGGCCTGCCATGTCGACCTCGCCCGCGCTGGGCGAGCGTGGTATCGAGCGGCACCGCGTGGTGGTGCGCAGCTACACGGTGTATGGCGGACCGGACCAGTGCGAGGTGATGCCGGGCGGACTGACGCGCTTCTCCCCCATTCCTGAAATCAACCAGTTCCGCATGCAGAGTGGCAGCGGCAGCAAGGACACGTGGATCATTGCCGAGGCACCGGTAAAGGCCTACAGCCTGCTGCCGCGCCCGGGCGACCCGATCACCGTGCAGCGCGCGCCACGCGACCTGCCGAGCCGCGTAGCCGACAACTTCTACTGGCTGGGCCGCTACGCCGAGCGGGCCGAGGGCGCGGTGCGTATCTTGCGCTACCTGCTGACACGACTGACCGACGAGGCGGGCATCGCCGATGCCGAGC
>CAYMLC010000235.1:0-936 GCA_964390765.1 uncultured Nitrospirales bacterium | reverse complement strand
GCCAGCGCCGCCCGAGGCCATGCAACTGGGGCCGGCCCCTACGGTGGCGGAGCTTGAATCGCGCGTGCGCGCGGCCACCTTCGACCCGGAACAGCCCGACAGTATCGCGGGCACGCTGCACCGTTTCCAGCGGGCGGCCTCGGTGGTGCGCGACCGCTTCAGCCTCGACAGTTGGCGCGTCTTGAGTGCGATGGGCAACCAGTTCTTTACAGCGCGACCGAGCGGGCCTGACTTCGAGCTGAACGAGATGCTGGTGATCACGAACGACCTGGTGACGGGCATGGCCGCGTTCAGTGGGCTGGCGAACGAGAACATGACGCGCGGGCCAGGCTGGCGCTTTCTCGAGCTGGGGCGGCGCCTGGAGCGGGCCGTGCAAAATTCTGTCAGGGTATTTCCGACATTTCAGATAGCTATGCCGCTTTCATCGTGGATCAGTGGGGCGTTATTCATAATGGCGAGAAGCTCTATGAAGGCGTACTGGAGTGTTTTCAGGAACTAAAGAGCCGCCAGAAATACGTTATGATTCTTTCGAACTCGGGCAAGCGTGCTGAAGAAAACAGAGTCAGGCTGGAAAAGCTGGGTTTAACACCGGATCTGTATAATGAGATTATAACATCAGGTGAAATCACATGGCAGGGCTTGCAAAAGCAGGATGACGGTTATTTCAAAGATCTGGGTAAAAATTGCTATTTGATTAGTCGTGGTGGCGACACGTCCATAGTTGACGGGCTGGATAATATCAAGCTGGTTGATGACATCGAGAATGCGGATTTCCTTTTGATCAGTGGCACGGACGCGCCGGAGAAAAATCTGGTCGATGATTATGAACCGATTTTGCGCAAGGCAATTCGCAAGCGTCTAAAGGCGATTTGTGCAAACCCGGATAGCCGAATCCTAATCGGCAGCAATTTTGCCTTCGGGCCGGGTATGATTGCC
>CAYMLC010000234.1:0-6121 GCA_964390765.1 uncultured Nitrospirales bacterium | reverse complement strand
ACGCTGGCCACAGTCTGGGGCGATATCGGTCAGGAGCTGGCCGGGCGGCTCGACATCGACCTGCGCGGGCGCGGTACCCCGCGCAGACCCGCCGTCGAAGGTGCGGTGGTCATTGCCGATGGCCGCTATGAGAACGCGGCTTCGGGCACCATTCTCGACCCGCTCGACCTGCGGCTCGAGGCGCAGGGGCGCCGCTTCGAGCTGGCCGTCTTCGAGGCCGGCGACGGCACCGGCGGCCTGTATGAGGGCAGTGGCTATGTCGACCTGGCCGACGGCGTGGACTATGACCTCGCGCTGGCGCTCAACAGTGTGCGTGTGGTGCAGCGCGACGATGTGCGCGCACAGGTCAGTGGCGACCTGCAGGTGGCGGGCACCCCCGACGCCACCGAAGTATCGGGCGATTTGCGCCTGGGTCCGGCCGACATCGCGATTCCCGAGCCGCCACCACCCGGCGTGCGCAGTGTGGACTATCTGGAGACCGGCGGCGACCTGTCGGCCACGGCCCCGCAAGCCGGCGAGACAGCCGAAGAAGATGAAGTGCTGGCGCCTACGCCCATGCCGGTGAGCCTCGACCTCGACCTGTCCATACCCGGCCGCGTGTTCGTGCGCGGACCCGGCATTGACACCGAGTGGCGTGGCGAACTGCAGGTGACGGGCAACGCGGCCACGCCGTCGATAACCGGCGACCTGGCACCGGTCAAGGGCACGATCAGTTATCTGGGCCGCACCTTCGAATTTGTCGAGAGCAGCATTACCTTTAACGGTGCGTGGCCCCCCGAACCCTTCCTCGATATCAATGCGATTACCGAGCTCGAGACCATTGCCGCCACGCTCAATCTGCGTGGTACGCCCGAGCAATTGGCCCTGACCCTCGGTTCCGACCCGGCCGTGCCGCAAGACGAGATTCTGGCGCAGTTGTTGTTCGGGCGCGGGCTCGACCAGATCACGCCCGTGCAGGCCGTGCAGGTGGCGCGTGCCGCCGCGCAATTGAGCGGCGCCATGGGCGGGCTGGGCGGTGGCGGCGGTTTTCGCATGCCGGGCGTCGACCGCATCGGCCTGGCCACGGGCGCCAACCCCGAAGACATTGCCGTGCAGATTGGCACCTACCTTACCGACTGGCTCTACGTCGAACTGATTCAGGGCACCGGTGTGGAGAGCACCAGATTCAGTGCGGAATACCAAGTGACCGATGAAGTGAGCATCGACGCGACCGTCGGCGGCGAGGCGTTGGGCGAAGTGGGGGTGTACTACAAGCGCAACTACTAGCGCGTACGCGACGACGCCCGCTGGTACGCGGAGCGGCGTACACCAAGGCGTGCGGCCACGCGTGTTCACTGCGCCTGGGTCGGATTGTCTCTGGCTGAGGTTCTCCGAGAACGAGCGCTAGCGAACCATTACGCGATTGGTTGACCGTGTCCCGGGCCCTTCGCGATACTGCCGTGATGGTCGCTGGTTTGTGGTGCGTATGGGCACGCGCCCCGATTTAATCCCCCGTAGTGTTGGAGGTATGCACGATGGCCGTCAGTCAGGAGATCAAAGAAGAACAGATACGCATGGCAGAAGAGCTCTTCTTCAGCGGCGAGCCGCTGCCGAGCTTTGCCAAGGGTCTGTATGGGGGGCTGTTCGATGCGTCGCGCGTCTTTCCCTTTCCCGAGCCGAGCACCGAAGAGCAGGCCACGCTGGATGCGTACAATGAAAAGCTGAACGCGTGGATGGACGCGCACCTCGACGCCGACGCCATCGACCGGCGCGCCGACCTGGGCGACGACCTGATTCGGGGGCTGGGCGAACTGGGGATTCTGAGCTGCACCATCGGCCGCGAATACGGTGGCCTCGAGTTTACGCAGCACCAGTATTGCAAGGCGGTGGAAGAAGTGGCGCGCCGCTGCGCCAGCACCGCGCTGTTCATCAATGCCCACCAGAGCATCGGCCTGAAGGCGCTGCTGCTGTATGGCTCGGAAGAGCAGAAGGCGCGTTGGCTGGTGCCCCTGGCCAAGGGCGAATGCCTGGCGGCCTTTGCGCTGACCGAGCCCAACGCCGGCAGCGACGCGGCGGGGGTAGAGACGCGCGCCGAGTACGACGCCGAGCGCGATGTCTATGTGATCAACGGGCGCAAGCAATGGATCACGAACGGCGGTATCGCCGGTGTGCTGACGTTGATGGCGCGCACGATGATTGATGGCGAAGACCGCATCACCGCATTTCTGGTGACGCCCGATATGCCGGGCTTCCGGGTAGACGATGTGGCGCTGGAGAAGGTGGGCATGCGCGGCACCAAGACCGCCAAGCTGAGCTTCCACAACATGGAAGTGCCGGCCAGCAACATTCTGGGCAAGCCGGGCCGCGGCCTGCACGTGGCGCTGCACGTGCTCGATTTCGGGCGCACGACCTTTGGCGCCACCTGCACGGGTTCGGCCAAGTTCTGCCTGGAGCAGGCCATCGCGCATACGAAGACGCGCCACCAATTCAAGCAGCCGCTGGCCAACTTCGAACTGGTGAAAGAGAAGCTGGCGCGGATGGC
This sequence comes from uncultured Nitrospirales bacterium, assembly GCA_964390765.1. GTDB lineage: Bacteria > Hydrogenedentota > Hydrogenedentia > Hydrogenedentales > JAGMZX01 > CAYMLC01. Next base: position 3,600 of record CAYMLC010000234.1, on the reverse strand, counting down.
GGCCTACACCTATGCGATGGATGCCATGACGCAGCTGACGGCGGGGCTGGTGGACCGGGGCGAAGAGGACTACATGCTCGAGACGGCGATGCTGAAGGTCTTTTCGAGCGACAAGCAGTGGGAAATCCTGTACGAGACGATGCAGCTGTACGGCGGGCGCTCGTTCTTTACCGACCACCCCTTCGAACGGATGATGCGCGACGCGCGGTTGAATACGATCGGCGAGGGCTCGAACGATGTGCTGCGCGCCTTTATCGGCCTGGCCGGCATGCGCGATGTGGGCATGAAGTTCAAGGACGTGGCCGAGAGCCTGACCAGTGGCAGCGTGGTGAGCAAGGTGTTCGGGCTGGGGCGCGATTCGCTGCGCAAATTCTTCGTGACCCCACAGGTGCCGGTGCAGAGCGCGCAGCTGCAGCACGAAGCGAAGGCCCTGGCCGAGCGTGTGCGCAGCTTCGGCCTGGGTGTGCAGAAGCTCATCGTGCACTACAAGGAAGACGTGATGGATGCGCAGCTCGAGTTGAGCCGCATTGCCGAAGCGGCCATGGCCATCTATGGCATGACCGCCGTGCTGGGCAAGCTCGATGCGCAACTGGGCCGCGGGGAAGACCCCGAAGCCGACCTGGCCACCGGCAAGTACTACTGCACCCTGGCCCTCGATACGATCGACGCCAACCTCAACGCGCTCGGCAAGAACGACGACGACGACACGCGCGCGCTGGCCAAGGCGCTGACGGGGATTTAGTGGGCTATGGCTGTCACGGAATCGGCGCCACGCCAACACAATCTCCGCTCGCTGACAGAGCATATCCAGGAGCAGGAAAAGCAGCTCATGGAGGGCGGTGGTGCACGCGGCCGTGAACGGCAGCATGCGCTGAACCGCCTGTTCGTGCGCGAGCGGCTGACGCATCTGCTCGACGATGACGAGTTCTTTCTCGAGTTGGGCCTGTGGGCGGGGCACAACATGTATCCCGAAGAGGGCGAAGTGCCGGCCGCGGGCGTGGTGGCGGGCATCGGGCTGGTGGAACACCGCCCGGTCATGATCGTGGCGAACGATGCGACGGTGAAGGCGGGCGCCTTCTTTCCGGCCACCGTAAAAAAGTTTCTGCGCGCCCAGCGCATCGCCTTCGAATGCAGCCTGCCGCTCATCTATCTGGTCGACAGTGCGGGTGCCTATCTGCCGATGCAGGACGAAATCTTTCCTGACGAAGATGACTTCGGCCGCATCTTCCGCAACAACAGCGTGCTGAGTGCCGCGGGCCTGCCGCAGTATGCGGCCATCATGGGCAATTGCATCGCGGGCGGCGCCTATCTCCCGGTGCTGTCGGACAAGGTGCTGATGACCGAAGGCAGCGGCTTGTATCTTGCCGGTCCGTCGCTGGTGAAGGCGGCTATCGGCCAAGAGGTGGACGGCGAAGACTTGGGCGGCGCCACCATGCACGCCGAAATCAGCGGCACCGTAGACTTCAAGGAGCCCGATGACCCCGCCTGCCTGCAGCGCCTGCGCCGCCTGGTGGGGCTGTTGCCGGAGGAGCGCTGGGGCTGGCCGCATGCGGGCGCCTTCGATGTCGCACCGGCGCGCCGCCCGGAATCGGTCTATGACCTCGTCGATATCACCGGCCGCAAAGAATACGATGTGCATGACGTTATCGATTGCATCATTGACCAGGACACCTGGGACGAGTTTCGCCCGGAATGGGGCAAGACCTTGGTGACCGGCTACGCCCGTATCGGCGGGCATGCCGTGGGCATTGTGGCCAACCAGAAAGTGCGCCAGCAGTCGCACAAGGGTGGCATCGAACTGGGCGGCGTCATCTATGCCGACAGCGCCGATAAGGCCGCGCGCTTTGTCATGGACTGCAACCAGACCGGCGTGCCCATCGTTTTCCTGCAAGACGTGATGGGCTTTATGGTCGGACGCGACGCCGAACAGACAGGTATCATCCGCAGTGGCGCCAAGCTGGTCAATGCACTGAGCAATGCCGTCGTGCCGAAGATTACCGTCATTACCGGCGGCAGCTTTGGTGCGGGCAACTATGCGATGTGTGGCAAGGCCTATGACCCGACCTTTATCTTTGGCTGGCCCAACGCGCGCTATGCCGTGATGGGTGCCGCACAGGCGAGCGGCGTGATCTTCGACATCAAGAAACGCGCGGCGGAAAAGGCGGCGAAGCAGCATGGCCACGAACTCGACCATGATGAACTCGATGCGCTGCGCGACAAGGTGCAGGCGGATTACACCGAGCGCACCGACATCCGTTGGGCGGCGGCCCACGGCTGGGTCGACGCCATCATCGCGCCGCACACCACCCGCGAAGTGCTGATTACGTGCCTGGGCCTGGTCACGCGGCCACGCATAGAAGCGCGCTACCACACGGGCGTACTGCAAACGTGAGGGGTGGGGTGCCGTCGCTGGAAGAAATACGCCTGCGTGTTGCCCCGCATCATGCGCGGTTTAAAGAAATGCATGTGGCTGCGCTGCTTGTGTTTGGCAGTACCGTCCGTGGCGAGGCGAACGCGCAGAGCGATGTAGATTTCGTAGTGGACTTCGATAGGCCCGTTAGCCTGTTTGACGTGTGCGGCGTCGCCGCGCTCATAGAAGATATCTTTCAGCCTCAGCCGGTGGATGTAATTGATCGCGGTTCGCTTCGTCCCGAGTTAAGGGATGAGGTCTTGGCAGAGGCGGTGCGCATTGCGTGAGCGCTGGCACCTGTATGTCGCCGATATGATCGATGCGGGAGAGCGTATCATCGAGTACACGGCCGATCACGGCTATGAGAGTTTCAGCCGGACGCAGATGCTGGTTGATGCAGTTATCCGTAACATCGAAGTGCTCGGCGAAGCGGCTGGGTGCTGATCACCAGCCTGGGCCTGGTCACGCGGCCACGCATCGAAGCGCGCTACCACACAAGCGTACTACAGACCTGAAGGGTGGGGTGCGGTAATGACTCCGGATGAGATACGTGAGAAATTGGCACAGCACAGCGAAGTGCTGCGTGACCTTCACGTGAAGTCGCTTTCCCTTTTCGGAAGCTGCGCGCGCGGCGAAGCCCGCGAAGGCAGCGATGTCGACTTGCTGGTGACTTTCGACGATATCCCCAGTCTCTTCCAGTTGGTGCGCGCCCAAGATCGCTTGAGTGCGCTTCTTGATATGAAGGTCGACTTGGTCACCGAAGGTGCATTGAATGAGCGCGTACGCGCACGCGTTGCGCCGGAGTTGGTCCGTCTTGTCGGCTGACTATCGCGTTCATGAACGACTGATCCAGATTAAGGAGTCTGTAGAACTGTTGCTCGGCTATGTGGAGGGCTACGACGAAGCAACCTTCATTGCGGACGCGAGAACGGTAGATGCCGTAGTGAAGTGCTTCGAATGGGTCGGTGAATGCGTGAAGCGTCTTCCTGTGGCTGTGCGCGCCGCGTATCCGCAGGTGCCCTGGCGCGAGGCAGCGGCCTTCCGTGATGTGCTCGCGCACAACTATGGTCGCGTAGACCGGCGTCTCCTGTGGAAGACTGTCTGTCGCGACCTTCCCGAATTCATGGTGCAGTTCCGGCCGATGCTCGAAGACTGGGAGCAGCGCAATCCCCAATGACCCCCATCACCAT
>CAYMLC010000233.1:427-6132 GCA_964390765.1 uncultured Nitrospirales bacterium | reverse complement strand
GGCCCGCTGGTGGCTGGGCATGCCCGGCCCACCCGCCTCTGGCTGTGCCGCGGCACCGGTCTGCCCCGTAGCACGGCGCCCGGCGCCGATGGCCCCCCTGCCGTCGCGGCCGACCTGCTGGCGCAGCTCTGGGCGGCGCTGCGCACCGCAGAGGACGCCTTCGATGCGGCGCTGGATATCGAGTGGGCGTGCGACGCGTCGGGCACGGTCTGGGTGCTGCAGGCGCGCCCGATTACGGCATTGGGCCGGCTCGAGGAAGCCTGGCCCGGCGAACCCGCCACCTCCTACTTCTTTGACCAGCGGTTTCTCGAACCCATTTCGCCGCTCACGCGCAGCACGCTTATCGAGCGCGTGCTCGATACCGGCATTCGCGAGGCACTCGAAATGCGGGGCGCGCCCACCCATTGGGCACGGGCTTACGATTATGCGGGACAGGTCTATGTGGCCGGCGCCGCCTACCGCGCGATGCTCGACGGCGCACCGCGCTGGTGGCTGTCCGATGAATTGCGCGGCCTCTTGCGCCTGGCCCAGCAGGAAGCCGCGCCCACGGCCCGCGCACAGTGGCGCTATCTGCGCGACGCCCTTCGCAATGTGCTGGTCCGCGCACCCGAAGTCTTCGGCATCAAGCCCTCCTGGCGGCGCTTCGTGCGCCGGCTCGATAGGGAACTGGCCGCACCCTTGCCCCCGCCGGAAGACCCCGCCGCCTGGCGTGCCGCATGGGCACAGCACGATGCCCTGACGATGCGCTTCCTTCGCCTGCACCGTTGGAGCCTGCTGTGGGCCGACTACGCCTACCGCATCTGGCGCGCGGCGGCCGCCCTGCTGCCCGCCGGGGCGCGGCACCGGGCCGAGCGGCTCTTGCAGCGGGCGCTGCGCCTGCCCACGGTAGCGGCCAATCAAGCCTGGCAGCGGCTGAATGACCCCGGTCTCGACCCGCAGACGCGCGCGGACCTCTTGCGCCAGTTCGGCCACCGCTCGGCCTCGCTCGATTACCGCACCCCCACCTGGGCCGACCTGTTGGCCTCGGGTCCCTTGCCGGGGCGTGCGCCCGACGGACCGCCACCGGATGCGCAGTCCACCGCCTGGCTGCCCCGCATGCTGTTGTATCCGCTGTGCCGCCTGCTCGAACTGCGCGAAGCACAGCGCTTTGCGTGGGAGCGCATTCTGGCGCGCCAGCGCACGCTCCTGTGCGAGTCGGCCCGCCTGCTGCATGCCCGCGGCCTGCTGGCCGATGGCGCCGACGTGTGGTTCCTTACCTGGCCCGAGTTGCTGGCCGCACTCGATGGCCAGCCACCCGAGGCCGACGTGGCCCAGCGCCGCCACCTGTGGCGCCTGTCGCATGCCGTGCGCCGACCGCCGGTTATCGGCCTGCCACAGAAAGACGCGGCCCCGCCGCAGGACGGTGCCCATTGGACGGGGCTGGGCGCATCGGCCGGGCGGGCGTCGGGGCCGGCCGTGGTCTCGCGCCGCCCCGATACCTTGGCGCCCACACCCGGCGCGGTCTACGTGCTGCCCGCACTCGACCCCGCGCACACCCCGCTGCTGACGCGCGCCGCCGCCGTGGTGCTCGAGCGGGGTGGCCTCCTCTCACACGGCGCCATTCTGGCACGTGAATACGGCGTGCCGCTGGTGGTGGGCGTAGAGGATGCCTGCCGCGATATTGCGCCCGGCACACAGCTGACCGTCGATGGCAATGCAGGCTGGGTGGCCGGCGACCCGGGCGACAACCCCGCACCAGCACGCGAAGCTTCATGACGCGCCCCCGCCGCGCGTGCTACGCTCTCGCGCATTGGGCACAGTGCGGTTCCCTGCTGGGGGCCGCTGGGATGGGAGTGTAGACCATGGCGTTAATCCGGGTAGGCGGCGTGCAAATGCCGGTCAGTGCGACTGCGAAAGAGAATCTGCCGCGCATCACGCAGGCGGTCATCGACATCAACTGCGAGTTCCTGCTCTTTCCCGAGCTGGCCTTGACGGGCCCGAACCCCGACTTCGGTGAGGCGCGCACGGAAGAGGCGTGGGAGCAAATCGCGACCGCCTGCCGCAAGAGCTACACCACCGCGCTGGTGGGTACGGGTGCGCGGCTGGTGGACCACACACACATCCAGACGCGTATCTTCGCGCACGACGGCACGCTGGTTGGCACGCAGGAGAAGCTGGTGCCCACGCAGGCCGAGCGCGCCTGGTGCCGCCCCGGCGAAGACCTGAACACCTTCGAGCACGAGGGCCTCCTCTTCGGCTGCCTGAACGGCAACGACTGCTGGGTGGCGCCGGGCCACGGCCCCTACCCCGACCCGCGCCTCACGCACCGTCTGGGCGAGCAGGGGGTGCGCGTAATCTTCGTGAGCGCCGACACGGGCACCGACCCCGACTACGCCGCCTACTACGACAGCAACCTGCGCCTGCGCGCGCGTGAGGCCAACGCCTATATCGTGGTGGCCAATGCCGCGCCGGAATCGGGCGAGCTGAATTGTCCGTCCGGCGTGGTGACGCCGCAGGGCGAGTGGGCGGCGGAGTGTCCGCGCAGCGGGGCGCAGTTCTTCACCTACGCGTTCGACCCCGACCTGGACTAGCCGGCCGGCGTCTCGCCCACGCGCACCAAGACGACACCGCCGCGCTCCCACAGGCGCTCGTAGTCGCGGAAGCCCTCGAACGCATCCAGCTGCTGCACCTCGGTGACCACGATGTCGCCCGTCTGCGGGATGCGTTCGGGCACTTCGGCCGCGCGGTAGAAGATGAAGCTCGGCATGTTGAACTTCCACTTCACCACGTCGTAGCCCTGCTCGCGCGCATACAGCGCCGCGTCGCGGATGGGTTCCTGCATCACGGCGGCCACGCGCGGCATCAGCAGGAAATTCACGGCGCTCATCAGGATGAGGCCCGCCGCAGCGAATTGGGCAAAGCGCCAGCGCGCCGGGGCAAAGCACAGCGCCACCAGTACCGCGATGCCCAACCCCAGCGTCAGATACCAGGCGGCGCCGAACAGGCCCTCGGCCTCGGCCAGCACCGCCGCGGCATAGGCATCGTCGACGCGCGCCCGCACCGCCGGCAGCAGCCAGGGCAGCATAAAGAACAGCGCGAGCAGTGCCGCCGCCGGCCCCAATACCCAGGCGGGCCGCTGCAGCCGGTGCGCGTGCCGTGCCATCAGCAGAAACAGCGGCGGATAACCGTAAATCACGTAGTGCGGCAGCTTGGTGCCGATGAGGGAGAAGAAGACGAAGGTGGTCAGGAACCACAGCCAGCAGAACCGCGGCAAGGGCTCGCGCCAGTCGCTGCGGATATGGCGCGCGGCGATAACGAACAGCGCCGTCCAGGGCAGCAGCCCCAACAGGACCACCGGCACATAGTAGACGACCGAGCCGCCGTGCCCGTCCATCTCGCCGCCCATGCGCGCCAGCAGTTGCACCCCTACCCACTCCCGCAGAATGGGCCAGCCCTGGTCCGCGCTAGCCCATGCGTACCAGGGCAGGTTGATAGCGGCGAAGATCGCAATACCCGCCGGCGCGAAGGCGTCGCCCGCCCAGGCGCGCAAGCCGCTGCGCCAGCTTCGCCAGCCCGCGCGTGACAGGTAATACGCGAGCGTGGCCAGCCCCGGCACCAGCAGCGCCACCGGCCCCTTGGTCAGCATGCCCACACCCGCCGCGGCAAAGGCGAGATGCCGCCAACCCACCGCGCCGCTGTCGAGATAGCGCCAGATGCTGAGCAGGCACGCGGTAATGCAGAGGTTGAGCAGCGCATCGGCGATGGCCGCCTTGCCGATAATCGTCACCTGCACGGCCGTGACCAGAAAGAGCGTGGCCAGCACGGCGCGGCCACTGCCCAGGTAGCGCCTCGCGAACACCAGCAGCACCCCCGCCCAGGCCGACGCAGCAATCGCAGAGGGCAGCCGCAGCGCGAATTCGTTGAGGCCGAAGGCCTTCGCGCTCAGCGCCTGCAGCCAGTAGATGAGAATGGGCTTGTCGTAGCGCGGCTCGCCATTGAGATAGGTCATCACGTAGTTGCCGCTGGCGAGCATATAGCGCGTGGCTTCGGTGAAGGCGCCCTCGTCCTTGTCGAACAGCGGCACCGCACCCAGGCCGACGAAGAACGACAGCCCGGCCGCCACCAGCACCACCACATAGTGCGCGGGGTGCGCGCGCCAGCCCGTGTTCACGCGGCCGCTTCGGCCGGCGCGGCTGCCCGTCGGGCACGCGGCAGATAGGCGGCGCACAGCAGCGCCGTGGCCGAACCCAGCCAGATGCCGGCCACCACATCGCTCAGGTAATGCACCGTGGTGATGCAGCGGCCCGCCGCAATGAACAACGCCACCGAGAAGAAGAAGCCCGCCGCGCGCGGCCACGCCAGCGACAGCGATACCGCCGCCGCAAAGACGGTGGTCGCATGACCGCTGGGCCAGGCCAGATAATCGTGGTGAAGTGCCGGACCGCCGAAACCGTACATGCCTTGCTCGAACAACAGTTCAGGCCGATAGCGGCCCAGGGTGACCTTGAGCGCCAGCGCGGCGAGCCCGGCAATCGCCGAGGCCCAGAACAGCACCTGACCCGCCCGCGCGGCATGCGGCCAGCGCCCGCGTGCCACCAGCCACATCAGCGCACCCGCCGCCAGGTACCAGTGCGAGTCGCCCATAAAGCTGACCGCACCCACGATGCCGCGGATAAGGCCGCCGTGCAGGGGCTCGAGCAGCCACGCCAGCGGTTTATCCACCCACAGCATCAAGACCGCGCACGTGGCCAGTACGGCCACGGTTACGCCGAGCATCCACCGCGGCCGCACCCACTTCGGCGATACGTGCATCATTGGCTGGACTCCCCTGTCTTGGCCGGGAAAGCCTGTCTTAGCCGGGAAAGCCTGTCTTGGCCGGGAAACCCTGTCTTAGCACGGAAAACTAGCAAAAACACCGCGCAAGGATTGTTAGCGCGGTGTTATAAATCGGTCAAGGGAGCCTTAGGATAAACGGGGCACCCACTAACTGGCAGGCACCCCCTGCGCCAGGTGCGCGACCATGGCGGCGCCAAAGGCCGGCAGGTCGGGCGGGGTGCGGCTCGAAATGAAGTGCCGGTCGATCACCACGGGTGCGTCTTCCCAGATCGCGCCGGCGTTTACCATGTCGTCCTTGATGCCGCGCGAGCCGGTCAGGCGCACCCCTTCGAGAATGCCGGCCGAGGCCAGCATCCAGCCGCCGTGGCAGATACTGGCGATCATCTTCCCCGACTCGTGAAAGGCGCGCACCAGCTTGAGCGCGCTCTGCTCGCGGCGCAGCTTGTCGGGCATCCAGCCGCCCGGCACCACCAGCCCGTCGTACTCATCGGCCACCACATCGCCCAGGGCGCACTCGCTCTTGCAGGGCAGCCCATACTTACCCTTGAAGGTGTGCTCGCTGTAGAAGCCGGCGGCGGTGACCTTGGCGCCCGCCTCCTGCAGGCGCAGGCGGGGGTACCAGAATTCCAGGTCTTCGACGTCTTCGCCAACGAAGATCAGGATGTTGCGTCCGTCCAGGGATTTGTTCTCATTCATCTGGGTTGCGTCCTTTTTTTGTCTAACGCGCGCAACCGGTCCCAAGGCGACGCCTATTCCTGTGGCCGAAATCGGTAGTGCCCCACAAACCACTCTTCGCCGCCGTTATACGCGAAGAACTCGGCCACAGCCAGGAAGAACATGCGCCAGCGCTGCAGCCAGCGGCCGGCGTCTTCGCCGTAGGTCGCGCGCAG
>CAYMLC010000233.1:0-417 GCA_964390765.1 uncultured Nitrospirales bacterium | reverse complement strand
CGCGCAGCACCGGTTCCAGGTTGGACCGGGCGGCGTCGAGATTGGCGAGCCACTGGCGGCTGGTGCGCGCGTAGTGCGCGCCGTTCACGGCCCAGCGCTCTTCCAGCGCCAGGGCATCGTTGAAGTGGCCGAAGAGGTCGAAGCTCGGCATCATGCCACCAGTGAAAAAGTGGCGCGCCATCCAGTCACCGCTGCTTGCGTCCTGGTAGGGATAGGCGTGCGCCTTGTGACAGAAGACATGCACGAAGAGCCGGCCGTCGGACTCCAGCCATTCCCGGATACGCCGCAGCAGCGCAGGGTGGTTGCGCATGTGCTCGAACATCTCGACCGACACCACACGGTCGAAGCGCGCACCGGGGTCGAAGGTATTCATATCGGCCGTGCGCACGTGCACGTTATCGAGGCCCCGCTCGCGCG
>CAYMLC010000232.1:0-6135 GCA_964390765.1 uncultured Nitrospirales bacterium | reverse complement strand
CGGTGAGCAAGGCCGAGACACCGAAGCCCAGCAGCAGTCTGCTGGCGAGAATGAGGGTGAGCGAGGGCAGGGCGGCCGCCGCCATGCCGCCGCCCGCATACAGGGCGAGCCCCGCGAGCAAGACGCGCACCCGGCCGAAGCGGTCGCACAGCCAGCCGGATAACGGCGCGCCCAGCACGACGCCGATGGCGGGCGTGGTCAGGACGAGACGGACCAGCAGTTCGCTGTTCGCGATGCCCATGAATGCCGCCTCGATGGCCGGCTGGGCCGGGGCAATGATTGCCCCTGCCATGACGGGCAGGGTGCTCGCGAATAGAAGGAGCGCGACACCAGCAGGGCGCAGTTCTTCGTTGCGTGACATCTATGGGTTACTCCCCGCCAGCCGGGTGGTATAGTGGGCGGCGCGTGAGGCATCAATCAATGCGACTTGTTCTATGCGGCCTGCTCGCCGGCAGTGCCTTCTTCCAACTGGCCGCGGCCGGGCAGCCGCGCATCTATGTGCTCGAAACCGACGTGCGCGACCTGAGCGAACTCGACGCACTGGCCGGGCAGGGCTTCGACTTCGATCACCGGCGCGGCAACACGGTCACCTTCTTCGTCACCGAAGCCGAACGCGACGCACTGGCCGCGCGCGGTTATGTCCTGCGCGACGTGGCCGTGCAGCCGGCGCCACCCGTCGCCCCGCCCAAGCAACTGGGCGTCTACAACTCTTACGTCTCCGTGCGCGACCAACTGCAGGCGCACGCCGCCAACTTTCCCGCCATCACGCGGCTGGAAAATCTGGGCAATACGCAGGACTTCCGCGCCATCTGGGCCCTGCGCATTACCGACAATCCCGAGGTGGAAGAGGCCGAGCCAGAGTTCAAGTATGTCTCGACCATGCACGGGGACGAACCCGTCGGCACGGAGATGATGCTGTATCTGATCGACCGCCTGCTTACCGGCTACGGCAACGACGCGCGCATCACAGCCCTCGTCAACACCACCGACATCTGGATTGTGCCCCTCATGAATCCCGATGGGCTGAGCTTTGGCCTGCGCCGCAATCTCAGCAACGTCGATCTCAACCGCGCGTTTCCCCGCTGGCCCGAAGAAATAACGGGTACCGTGTTCGATGGTGCGCCGCTCAATGCCGCCGGCCGTGAACTCGAAGTGCAGCACATCATGAACTGGACCGTGGCGAACAGCTTTGTGTTGAGCGCTAACCTGCACACCGGCGCGCTGGTGGTGAACTACCCCTACGACGACGGCGGCGTGGGCAGCGGCAACCCGGCCCTCGCGCCGGATGATGCGCTGCTGCGCGAGATTGCGTTGCGCTATGCGCGCGAGAATCCGCCGATGTTCGCGAGCACACGCTTTACCGATGGTGTCACCAACGGCAGCGCCTGGTTTCAGATTCGCGGGGGGATGCAGGACTGGAACTACCGCTATGCCGGCTGCATCGAGATGACGCTTGAATTGTCCGATGACAAGCGCCCCCCCGAAAACACGCTGCCGCAATTCTGGGCCGACAATGAAGAGGCGCTGCTGGTCTACCTCGAAAGTGTGCACGATGGTTTACGCGGTATCGTGACCAATGGCCTGACCGGCGAACCCCTCTATGCCCGGATTTCCGTGGCGGGTAACGCGCAGCCGGTCTTCACAGACCCCGACGTGGGCGACTATTACCGCTTGCTGCTGCCCGGCACGTATGACCTGTACTTCGAGGCGCCCGGCTACGAGCCGCTGCTGGTCGAGGACGTAGCGGTGAATGCCGCGGGCGCGACAACCCTCGACGTCGTGCTGTTTCAGGATGCCGACCAGGACAACGATGGTCTGAGCGATGCCGTCGAAGGGACGGGCGACGTTGATGGCGACGGCATCCCCAATTTCCTTGACCGTGACAGTGACGGTGACCTGTATGCCGACGCGCGCGAACCGGCCGGCGATGCCGACGGCGATGGCGCGCCAAACTTCCTCGATGCCGATGCGGACAACGACGGCTTTGACGATGGCGAAGAAGTGAACCGCGGCACCGACCCACTCGACCCCACCGATTTCCCCACGGCCACCTTGCCTGCGGGGGGCTTCGCGGGCCTGGCCGCGCTGGGCGCCGCGTTGGCCTGGACCGTTCGCCGCCGATGGCACTAGCCGCACTGCTTGCACTGGGCCTCGCAGCCGCCGCGCAACCGGTGCCCGCGCAGGCCGGTACCGAACCGGGCTATATCACGCCGGATGACCTCGCGCGGCGCCTGCAAGAGGTAGCCGAAAACTATCCCGATATCACGCGGCTCTATTCCCTCGGTCCCAGCACGCGCGGTCACGAGCTGTGGGCCATGGTGATAAGCGACGCGCCCGCCGAACAGGAGGCGGAGCCCGAGTTCAAATACGTGGCGACCATGCACGGCGACGAGCCGGTGGGCACGGAACTGATGGTCCGGCTCATCGACCGGCTCACGCAGGACTACGACAGCGACCCGCGCATCGCGCAGCTTGTGGACAGCACCGAAATCTGGATTGTGCCGCTCATGAACCCCGACGGCTACGAGCGGCGCCGCCGGGCCAACTTTCAAGGCATCGACCTGAACCGCTCGTTCCCCGTGTTCCCCGACGACTACACGGGCACGGTCTTCGATGGCGAAGCGCTGGGCGACGAGGGCCGCGCCACGGAAACGCAGTTGGTGATGCAGTGGGCGGCGGAGAACAGCTTCGTGTTGAGCGCCAATCTGCACACCGGCGCCCTGGTCGTGAACTACCCCTACGACGACGCGCCCGGTGCGCGTACCCGGCGGCCCAGCCCCACCCCCGACGAGCTGCTCATCCGTGCGCTGGCCCTCAACTATGCCGCGCGCAATCCGGCGCTCAGCGCCAGCACGCGTTTTCCAGGTGGCGTGACCAACGGCGCCGACTGGTTTGTGATTAAGGGCGGTATGCAGGACTGGAACTACCGCTACCTGGGTTGTATCGAGGTGACGCTCGAACTGGCCGAGCCCAAGGCGCCGCCCGCCAGCCAGTTGCCCGCGCTGTGGGCCGAGAACGAAGAGGCGCTGCTGGCCTATATCGAGGCGGTACACCAGGGCGTTCGCGGCATTGTGCGCGACCGCACCCACGGCGGGCCGCTGTATGCGCGCGTCACCGTCGAAGACAATCCGCAACCGGTCTTCAGCGATGCCGACCTGGGCGACTATTACCGCCTGTTGCTGCCCGGCACCTACACGCTGCGCGCCGAAGCGGCCGGCTACATCGCGTACCGCAGCACAGCCGTAACGGTGGGGGACAGCGGCGCCACGTTCTTGGACTTCAGCCTGTCCGATGGTGATGTCGATGGCAATGGCCGCGTTGCGGTCACCGATGTGCAGCGCGTGGTGCAGGCGCTGCTGCGCGGCGATACCGCGGGCCCCGCCGACGTCGACGGTCTCGGCATCAGCGCGACCGACCTGCAGGCGGTCATCAATGCGGCCCTGGCGCAGTAGCCGCTAATACGACTGGGCGGCGTAGACGCGACCCTGGCACGGCTTGCTCGTAATCATGCAGGGTCCTTCTTCGCTGGGCGCATCGAAGGGGATACAGCGAATCGTGCTGCGCGTGTCCTTCTGCAGCCGCTCCTCCACCTCCGGGTTGGCGTGATCGAGGAATACGCGGAAGAGGCCGCCTTCACCGATGCGCGCCTTGTACTCGTCGTAATCGTCCACCGTGTGCGTGTTGTCGTCCGTGCGCGCCTTGGCCTTGGCGTAGAGTTGCTGTTGCATGTCTTCCAGTTGCGCCTCGCAAAAGGACAGCAGGCCCGCCGCGGAGCGCGAAGTCTTCTCGTTCGTGTCGCGCCGCACCACCACGACCTCGTTGTTTTCAACATCGCGCGGCCCCACTTCGATGCGCAGCGGGATGCCCTTCAATTCCCACTCGGCGAACTTATAGCCGGGCTTGTACTGCTCGCGGTCGTCGATGTTGTAGAAGAGCGCGTCCCAATCTTCGGTAATGCGCCGCGTGAACTCGAGCACCTGCGCGCGCTGCTCGTCGCTGCGGTAGATGGGTACGAAGACCACCGGACGCGGCGACAGGCGTGGCGGCACGACCAGCCCGTTGTCGTCGCTATGCGTCATCACCATGCCGCCGACCAGCCGCGTTGACACGCCCCAGCTCGTGGCGTAGACCAACTCGCGCTGGCCCGCCTTGTTCTGAAAGGTCACGTCGAACGCCTTCGCAAAGTTCTGCCCCAGGTTGTGCGAGGTGCCCGCCTGCAGCGCCTTGCCATCCTGCATCAGCCCCTCGATGCAATACGTGTGCAGCGCGCCGGCGAATTTTTCGCGCTCCGTCTTGCGCCCCACCACCACCGGCATCGCCATGAACTCCTGCGCGAAGCGTTCGTATACGCGGACCATCTGCAGCGTCTCGGCTTCCGCCTCTTCCAGGGTGGCGTGGGCGGTGTGCCCCTCTTGCCACAAGAACTCCATGGTGCGCAGAAACAGGCGCGTGCGCATTTCCCAACGCAGCACGTTGGCCCACTGATTGATCAGCAGCGGCAGGTCGCGGTGCGACTGAATCCAGTTCTTGTAGGTCGACCAGATGATCGTCTCGCTGGTGGGGCGAATCACCAGCCGTTCTTCGAGTTCCTTGCCGCCCCCGTGCGTAACCACCGCACACTCCGGCGCGAAGCCCTCGACGTGTTCGGCCTCCTTCTGCAAGAAGCTCTCCGGGATCAGCAACGGGAAATAGGCGTTCTGGTGTCCGGTCTCCTTGAACATACGGTCGAGGTGCTGCTGCATCTTCTCCCAGATGCCATAGCCGGTCGGCTTGATCACCATGCAGCCGCGCACGGCCGAGTGGTCGGCCATTTCGGCGCGTTGCACCACGTCGATATACCATTGTGCGTAGTCGTCTGCCCGCTTGGTGATGCCCTTGGCCATTGCGCCTCCGCTGCGCAGCGCGCACGGATGGCGCGCCGGTGAGTTTCGGGTGAGAAGCCGAAAGCATACCACGCGCCGTGCGGCGCCCGGCAACGGCCACGCTACAAGAGGAGCGTCGTGTCGCCGTAGGAATAGAAGCGGAAACGCTCTGCGATGGCGCGCGCATACGCCGCGCGGACGAGGTCGCGCCCGGCGAATGCATAGACCAGCGCCAGCAGGCTCGAGCGCGGCAGGTGAAAGTTGGTCTGCAGCACGTCTACCCCGTGAAAGGTGAACGGCGGATAGATGTAGAGTTCGGTATTGCCCGCGCCGGGGAAGAAGCCCTCCGGTCCGGCTTGCGTCTCGAGCACGCGCGTGGCCGTGGTGCCCACCGCCACGATGCGCCCACCCGACGCGCGCACAGCGTTCAGCCGTTCGGCCGCCGCCGGCGGAAAGCTGTAGGTCTCGGCATCCACGCTGTGCTCGGCCACGCTGTCGGTCTGGATCGGCTTGAAGGTGCCGTAGCCCACGTGCAGCGTAAGCATCACCTGGTGCACACCTTCCGCGTCGAGCCGTTGCAGCAGTTCGGGGGTGTAGTGCAGGCCCGCCGTGGGTGCGGCCACGGCCCCGGGCTCATCGGCATAGACGGTCTGGTACTGCCGCAGGTCGCTCGGGTCGGGCGCGTCGCGCTCGATGTAGGGTGGCAGCGGAATCTGGCCCGATTCCTCCAGCAGCGCCAGCACCTCCGGCGTGTCGAAGCGCACGCGCCGCTGGCCACCCGCCAGCGCTGCCTCGACCGTGGCGGTATGTCCGCCCGCCAGCGTAATCGCCGTGCCGTCTTTCACCTTGGCCGAAGGCCGCACCAGGGCCGACCAGGCGCCCGGCCCCAATTCGCGCAGCAGAAAGATTTCGACGGCACCGCCCGTGGGCTTGTGGCCCATCAGGCGCGCGCGGATAACGCGCGTGTCGTTGAACACCAGCGCGTCACCGCGGTGCAGATAGCGTGGCAGCCGGTGAAAAACATCCATGGTGATGTCGCCGCGCGCACGGTCGACCACCATCAGGCGGGCGTGGTCGCGCGGCTCGACCGGATGCTGTGCAATCAGCTCGGGCGGCAGTTCATAGTCAAGTTCGTCAACATGCATGCGATAAGCCTAGCAACGCCGCCAGCCACGCACAACGCGGGCATAGTGCCAACCACCGCCATCGTTCACGCACGGTGCACAACGTGGAAAGGAAACAGTCATGCCGCAACCGCCGCTCTTGCCGACAC
>CAYMLC010000231.1:0-6149 GCA_964390765.1 uncultured Nitrospirales bacterium | reverse complement strand
GATTCGCGACACCAATTCGCGTTCTCGGCGGCACGCGCCTTTTGCCACGGGCTGCCAGCCGCTACACCACTTCGTTGGCCAGCACCTGGTCGAGCGACTGCGCGCGGCGGATGACCTCGAAGGTGCCGGGCGCCGTGCGCATGACCTCCGCGACTTCCGGAAAGGCGTTGTAGTTCTTCGCCGACATGCTGCTGCAATAGGCCCCCACCGCCTCGATCACCACAAAGTCGCCCACCGCCGCCTCGGCCATCGTGCGCGGCTCGAGCGCCTCGGGGTCGCCCGGCTTCGGCGTCAGCAGGTCGCCACTCTCGCAACAGTGCCCCACGACGAGATAGTGCCCCGCCTCGCGCGGTTCCGCCGTGCGGGGCACGACCACAATCGGATGCTGCGCCCCGTAGAGCGACGGCCGCAGAATCTCGGTCATGCCGGTATTCGTCTTCAGGAAGTGATAGCCCGTCGGGCCGGTATCCACCAGGTCGTGCACCTCGGCCACCAGCGCGCCCGCCGTGGCGGTAAGGTAGGTGCCGGGCTCGATCTCAAGGTCGAGCGTGCGCCCCTGTTCACGCGCGAACTGCTCGAACTCCGGCTGGACACGCGCGCCGATTTCGTGCAGGTCGGCGCTGGCTTCGCCCAGCATCCGCCCCACCTTATAGCCGCCGCCGAGGCTGAGCGTGGTCACCTCGGGCAGTTGCGCCAGCAGCTCGAGCGACAGCCGCGCGCAATGCACCCACGTGTCCGGGTCCGAGCCCGAGCCGATGTGCGTGTGCATGGTGGTGATGGTCAGGCCGTGCCGTTCGGCTGCCGCCTTCACCTCGTCCAGCAGCCCGCGCCAGATACCGAAGCTCGAGCCCACACCGCCCGTGTTCGTGCGGTTGCTGTGGCCCGAGCCGAGCCCGGGGTTGATGCGCACCACAACGTCGCGGTCGGGAAAGGCGGCGCCGTAGGCCTCGAGCTGACGCAGCGAACACGCGCAGAAGCGCACCCCGCGTGACACCAGGTCGACGAAGTTGTCCGGCAGTTGCTGCGCCGTCAGCTGGATGCACTCGGGCGGCACACCCGCTCGCAGCGCGCGCTCCACTTCGAAGCCACTGCTCGCATCGATGTGCAGGCCCATCCCCGTAAACAGCTTCAGCACGGCGCCCGTCGGCAGCGCCTTCATCGCGTAGCGCACGGTCAGGCCCTTCGGCGCGGGAAAGGCGAGCGCACGCTCGGCCGCCGCCTTCAACCGGGCCGCATCATAGACATAGACCGGCGTTCCGTATTCGGCGGCCACCTGCCGCACTTCTTCTTCGCGCAGAAACTGCAATGATTCCATCGGTTAACTCCTTGCCACCTGCTCTCGCCCGGCGCCCGCTGGGATATACCCAGCCAAATGCGTACCCTAGCACGCGCCAACGAGTACCCGCACCGCGCGCCCGGAAACACCCCATGACGCAGCCGGCAAGACCAGCATGAGCAAACGCAAGACGGTATACGTGTGTGCCGCCTGCGGCAGCGTGCATGCGAAGTGGGCGGGGCGCTGCGGCGCCTGCGGCGAGTGGAACGCCCTGAGCGAGGCGGAAGCGCGCGGCGGCGCGAGCCCGGCCGGGCAGGCCCTGGTCTCGGGTGAACCCACGCCGATTACCGAAGGCGGCCACACGCCACTTACGCGGCTGGGCAGCGGCTTGCCCGAATGCGACCGCGTGCTCGGCGGCGGTATCGTGCCCGGCTCGCTCACCCTGTTTGGCGGCGACCCCGGTATCGGCAAGTCGACCCTCATGCTACAGGTCGGCCACCAGGTGGCAGCGGCGGGCGGGCGTGTCCTGTACGTGTCGGGCGAAGAATCGCAAGAGCAGACGCGCCTGCGCGCGCACCGGCTCGGCACGCTGCACGACAATCTACTCGTCTACTGCGAGACGGGCCTTGCACCCGTGGCCTCGCGCCTGCAGGCCGAACGCTACGACCTGGCCGTCATCGACTCCATCCAGTCGATGTGCGCCGAAGACCTGCCCGCCGTGCCCGGCAGCGTGGGCCAGGTGCGTGAATGCGCCACCGAATTTCTGCGGCTGGCCAAGCGCACGGGCACCCCGGTCTTTCTCGTCGGGCATGTCACGAAGGACGGACAACTGGCCGGCCCGCGGCTTCTGGAACACCTCGTCGATGCCGTCTTATACTTCGAGGGCGAAGGGAGACAGGCACTGCGCATCCTGCGGGCGGTTAAGAATCGGTTCGGCTCGACCAACGAGATCGGCGTTTTTGAAATGCGCGCCGGCGGTCTCGCCGAAGTCGCCAGCCCCAGCGCCTGGTTTCTCAATGAACGCCCGGAAGGCGCACCCGGTTCGGTGGTGCTGCCCAGCATCGAAGGCACGCGCCCCCTGCTGGTCGAGGTGCAGGCGCTCGTAGGCGACAGCCACGCCGGCTCGCCGCGGCGCACCGTCACCGGCGTCAATCCCAACCGCGTCTCACTCTTGCTGGCCGTGCTGGAGAAGCGCGCGGGACTCTTCCTGAGCGACCGCGACGTCTTCGTGAACGTGGCCGGCGGCGTGCGGCTCGATGAACCGGCCGCCGACCTGGCCGTGGCACTCGCCATCGTGTCCAGCTTTCGCGATGCCCCCCTGCCCCACGACCTGGCCGCGTTCGGCGAGGTGGGCCTGGCGGGTGAGGTGCGCGCCGTAGACATGGCGCAGCAGCGCACAGCCGAAGCGGCCACCTTCAGCTTCGCCCGCTGCCTGTTGCCGCACGGATGTGCACACGATGCGGCAGCCGCGGCGCGCGCCGTGGGCGTACAGGATGTTAACCAGGCCATTGATATGGCCTTCGACTGCTAGGGGAAGCGCACAGACATGGCAAAGCGGCGAAAGAAGAGCAGCGAAGAGGCCCTGCGCGAAGCGCTGAAGATGATCGCGCCCGGCACAAAAATGCGCGATGGCATCAGCGCGATTCTGCAGAGCGGCACCGGCGCGCTGTTGTGTATCGGCGAGCCGAAGAAGTTCGCCGAGCTTTCCGAAGGCGGTGTCTCGCTCGACGCGAAGATGACGCCGCAACTGCTCTACGAACTGAGCAAGATGGACGGCGCCATCATGCTCAACCGCGATGCCAGCCGCATCCTGTTCGCCAACCGCTACCTCAAGCCGGACCCCAGCATCCCCAGCAACGAGACCGGCACGCGCCACCGCGTGGCCGAGCGGCTGGCGCATCAGGCCAGTTGCATCGTCATCGCCGTATCGCAGCGCCGCTCGAGTGTTACGCTCTACGTCAACGACATCCGCCACGTGCTCGATTCGATTGAGACGCTCCTGAACAAGGCCGCGCAGGCCGTGCAGACGCTCGAGAAGTACGTGACGGTGATGCTGCAGGCCCTGCAAGACCTGACCACGCGTGAGTTTCAGGACATGGTCACCATCTTCGACGTGTGCCGCACCGTGCAGCGCATGGAGATGGTGGCCCGCATCTCGCAGGAAATCGACCGCTACGTGATGGAGTTGGGTACCGAAGGACGCCTGCTCGAAATGCAGCAGCAACAGTTGATGCAGTCGATGCCCGAGGCCGAACTGGTTATCCGTGACTACTACCGCGAGCGCACCGGGCTCACGCCCGAGAGTGTGCGCGAGCGCATCGCCGAGTTGTCGCAGGAGGACCTGCTCAATCTGAGCACCGTCAGCCAGGTCCTCGGCTATGGCCCGAACCTGCGCAGTGTGGACACCTACCTCACGCCGCGCGGTCACCGCGTGCTGACCGCTACCCACCGCCTGTCCCCGCAGTTGATCCAGGCGCTGGTCCAGCGCTTTGGTTCCCTGCAACAAATTATCCGTGCACAAAAAGACGAGCTGTGCGAAGTAGAAGGCGTGGGCGAGGTGTTGGCCGAGAGAGTACGCGTCTCCCTGAATCTGCTGCGCAGCCAACTCGCACTCGAGGACCGCCGCTAATCATGCCCCACTTGATCGACGCCGATATCACCGCGCACGACCTGGTGGCCCCCGGCCACTATCGCCTCACGCTGCACGCACCCGAAATCGCACAGGCAGCCGAGGCCGGCCAGTTCTGCATGCTGCAGGTACAAGACGGACTCTATCCCTTCCTGCGCCGCCCCATGTGCTTTGAAACCATTCAGGGCGACGCGTTCACCGTGTTCTACAAGGTCGAGGGCGAGGGCACGCGTCTCATGAGTACGCTGCGCCCCGGCCAGACCATCAATGTGCAGGGACCGCTTGGCAAGCCCTGGCCCATCGACGCCGGCTTCCGCCGCCACGTCATGGTCGCCGGTGGCATCGGCATAGCCACCTTTCCCGGGCTCGCCGCGGCACTGCAGGGCGCGGGCGCCGAAACGCCGGAGATCATCATTGCCGCCCGTACCGCCGAGCTGCTGCTGTGTGTAGAAGAATTCACGCAGGCCGGCTGCCGTGTGCACTGCGCCACCGACGACGGCAGTACGGGCTTTCACGGCTACGCGGGCGACCTGCTGCGCCAGCTCGAGCCCGGCGGCGACACGCGCGTCTACTCGTGTGGCCCCATGCCCATGATGCGCGCGGTGCACCACGTGTGCATGGATACCGGCGCCGATTGCCTGCACTCGCTCGAGGCCGAGATGGCCTGCGGCGACGGCGTGTGCCTGGGCTGCGTGGTGCAGGCCAAGGTCGAGATCGAGGCGGAGCGCATGGTCCGGGTCTGTTACGATGGGCCGGTGTTTCCTTCGCAGCTCATCGATTGGGACGCCCCCCAGGGCGCCTGAGCGGTACGCAGGAGAACGGACCATCGCCATCGACACACAACGCAGCGGCGCGGCCGAAGTGAACCTCGCGGTCGACCTGGGCGGGCTCCGGCTGAAGAATCCGGTCACCGTGGGCAGCGGCACCTTTGGCTACGGCCAGGAGTACGACCGCTACTTCGACGTGAGCCAGTTGGGGGCCGTGACCACCAAGAGCCTCTCGCTGAAGCCGCGCGCGGGCAACAACCCGCCGCGCCTCGTCGAGACGCCCGCCGGCATGCTGAACGCCATCGGCCTGCAGAACGTTGGAATCGATGCCTACCTGCGCGACAAGGTCCCCTGGCTGCGCGAACGCGGCTGCACGATCATCGGCAACATCTACGGCTACAGCCCCGAAGAGTACGCCGAACTGGCGCAGCGCCTGGAAGCCGAAGGCGCCGCGGACGCAATCGAGGCCAACCTCTCCTGCCCGAACGTGCACGATGCGCGCACGGCACGCGGTGCGACCCTGGTCGCACAATCGCCCGAACAGGTGGCCGCCTATACGCGGGCGATACGCGACGTCTGCCGCCTGCCGCTGATTATCAAGCTGGCGCCCAATGTGCTCGATATTGCCGAGCCCGCCCTCGCGGCCCAGGAGGCCGGCGCCGATGCGCTCTGCCTCATCAATACCCTGCTGGGTATGGGCATCGACCCCGAGACGCGCCGCCCCATTCTCTCGAACATCGTCGGCGGCCTCAGCGGACCCGCCATCCGGCCCATCGCCGTGAAGCTCGTGTGGGACGCTGCCCGGGCGGTGCGTATCCCCATCATCGGCCTGGGCGGGATCACCAATGCCGCCGACGCGATGCAGTTCATCCTCGCCGGCGCGCGTGCCGTGTCGGTTGGCTGCTACTCGTTTCGCCAGCCCGATGCCGCCCGGCAGGTCGTCGACGGCCTCGCCGACTATTGCCGCCGCCATGGCGCCAGCGACATCAATGCGCTGGTCGGCGCGATGCGGGTGGACTAGCACGCCATGCCCACGGAACTCGTAGCCGTATTGGACGTCAACACCGCGGCCGAAGCCGAACGCGCCGTGGCCGCCTGCGGCCGCTGCGACTGGTTTAAGGTGGGCGCACAACTCTTCACGCGCGAGGGTCCCCCGGCCGTGCATGCGCTGCACGCGCACAACAAGCAGGTCTTCCTCGACCTGAAGTACCACGACATTCCAAATACCGTGCGCGGGGCGGTGCGCGCTGCCGCTGCGCTTGAAGTCGGCCTCCTGACCATACACGCCTCGGGCGGCCGCGACATGGTGCGCGCCGCGCGCGCCGCCGCCGACGGCACCGGCACGCGTATCCTGGCGGTCACCATCCTCACCAGTCTGGACGATGCCGCGCTCCGCGATGAACTCGGCCTGCTCGAACCCGCCCGCGCCGCCGTGCCGCGTTTCGCTGAACTCGCCGTCGAAAGCGGTGCACACGGC
>CAYMLC010000230.1:0-6185 GCA_964390765.1 uncultured Nitrospirales bacterium | reverse complement strand
GGCCCGTGGTGGCGGAACTGGGCTGCGAGATGCTGTGCCGTATGGTTTTCACGCACCACCTCTTCCATGCCGACCCCCACCCCGGCAACGTCTTCATCACCTACGACAACCAGATGGCCTTTCTCGATTTCGGCATGGCGGGCCACCTCGAACGGCCCGACGTGCTCGCCATCGCCGACCTGTTTCTCGCGATCATGCAGCAGGATTCGCACCTGTGCGTGAACGCCATCCTGGCGCTCACCACCTCGGAAGAGCCGGAAGACCGCATCGGCCTCGAACACGAACTGGCCGACTTCCTCGCCTTTGAAGCCGAGATGATCGTGAACAACGGCATGGTCGCGCGCGGCCTCGAACGCGCCACCGAAATCATCCGGCGCCACAAGCTCGAGCTGGCCCCCCGCTTCTCAATGCTGATCAAGGGACTGGCGACCATCGAGCGCATCGGCCATGAACTCGACCCGGACCTGAACGTGCTGCCCATCATGCGGCCCTACGTCGAGCAGATCATTCAGGAGCGGCTGTCGCCGGCGCACCTGCTGCGCGAATCGCAGCGCAACGCCGCCCTCTTCATGAAGCTCACCCAGCAGGTGCCCGACGACCTGGGCGTCCTGCTCGGCCAGTTGCGCCGGGGCAAGCTGCGCCTGCAGCACGACAACGCCTCGCTCGACCGCCTGGCCAACACGCTCGACCGCACGAGCAACCGCGCGACCGTCGCGCTCGTCACCAGCGCGCTCATCGTGGGCTCCAGCATTATGGCCGCCACGGAATCCGCCTATACCGATGTGGCGTTCTTTGGGTTCATCGGCGCCGGACTGCTCGGCGCGTGGCTGGTCTTCTCGATCCTGTGGGCGCGCAACCTGTAGCCGGTGCAGCGACCCGAGGCACCCATGTCGACCCAACTGCACTATCGCTCGTACGCGAAGATCAATCTCTACCTCGACGTGCTGCGGCGGCGGCGCGACGGCTTCCACAATATCGAGACCATCTTCCAGACCGTCAGCCTGTGCGACCAGCTGACCTTCGCCGAAGAGCGCAGCCATATCCTGCTCACGTGCAGCGACCCCGACCTCGACAGTGGCGAGGGCAACCTGGTCTACCGCGCGGCGGAGCTCTTGCGGGCCGAGACCGGCTGCACCCTGGGCGCACGCATCCACCTCGAGAAGGCCATACCCATCGCCGCGGGGCTGGCCGGCGGCAGCGGAAATGCCGCCGCCACGCTGGTGGCGCTCAACAAACTGTGGGACCTGCGCCTGAGCGATGCGCGCCTGCGCGGGCTGGCGTTGCGCCTTGGCAGCGATGTGCCCTATTGCACGCACGGCGGCACGGTGGCGGCCACGCGCCGTGGCGAAGACCTGGACCCCCTGCCCGAATTGCCACCCACCTGGCTGGTGCTTGTGCATCCGCCGATCGCGGTCAGCGCCAGCCGCACCTATAACCACCCCCAACTCGAGCGCAACCCCGCGCCCGCCTTTGCCGGCCGCACCCGCGGCTTCCGCGACGCCCTGCGCGCCGTGTCCCGGGGCGATGTGGCCCAGGCGGTCTTCAACCGGATGGAGCGGCCCGTCTTCCACGACCAGCCCCAACTCGCCGAGACCACGCAGCGCCTGCGCGACCTCGGCTGCCCCGCCGCCGCCATGAGCGGCAGCGGCCCCACGCTCTTTGGCCTGTGTACAGACCAGCGCCAGGCCCGCGCCGTGGCCGAGGCCGTGACGGACTACCCGACCAGCGTTGTTGCGACGGTGCGCGTCGGCGTGGAGCGCATGCGCTAGGCGCCGGTGGCCGAGGCCGCGTGGCGCGCTTCGGCACGTGCCTTGATGCCGCGCATCATGCCGTGCTCCATCACGAAGTGGCCGGGGTCCACGAACAGAAAAAAGAACAGCCAGCGCAGCAGGCTGCGCGACCAGCCAATCCGGAACCGTTGCACCAGCCGCGTGCCGCCGCTTGCCGTCGGCTGCAGGGCAAAGCTCCACACGAAGGCATCGTAGCGCGCGGGTCGGGGTGTGTTCGGCGCGACGGTGGCGCCACTGCGCCGCTCGCGGCATTGAAACAGCACCAGCGTTTGTGGCGCCGCGCATTGCGCCACCAGCACCGGCGGCACGCGCGGGTGAAAGCGGATGCTGTGGCCCGCCGCCAGGGTCTGCCATTCAGGCACGATGTGGTCGGCGTTCTCGAGGCCGCACCCCACCAGGTTCTCTATCCAGCTGTAGCTGTAGAAGCCGCCCCGGTCCGCCCCAATCTGCACGACCCACGCCCACACCTCGGCCGGGGGGGCGTCGATATCGATGGCGTGCGTGGCCACCAACTGCGCATCGGCCAGCAGTTCATCGCCCGGCATCGGGGCGGCGGCCTCGTCGCCACGCGTGCCCCAGCGTGCGTGCCACCCGCGCGACGCGTAGACCAGACAGGCAGCCAGCAGCAGACCGGCCGCGCCATACAACACCCAGACCATGCCGGCATAACGCGCGCGCCGCCGCCACGCTTCCCCCGTATCGCGTTTGTGCGCCCGGGCGTCTTGGCCGTGAGTGGCGAAGCGGTGGGGCCTATTTCAAGGCGAACTGCGAGACCACGGCGAGGCCACTCGCCACACTGGTAAAGGTTTCGCGTTGCAGCAGGCGCTCGCCGCCGAAGCGCTCTTCCAGCATATTGCGAATCGCCGGGATGAGGCTGGTGCCGCCGGTCGTCAGAACGAGGTCGATATCGTGTGGCTGGATGCCCGCCAGACGCTCGGCCTCTTCGATGCTGTGCAGCATGCGCTCGAGGTTGTAGTCGATGATGTGGCGGAACTCTTCGCGTTCGAGCCGCTCTTCTATCTCGATGGCCTCGCGCGCAATCTCGATATTGGTCTCGAGGTCGTAGCTCAGCCGCTTTTTCGCCGCTTCCACTTCCCGCGCTACCGGATAGCCATAGTTCCGCTGGATGAGGCACCGCAAGGCGCGCACGGCGCCGGGGTCCGTACTGTCGGCTTCCATCGCCTTCAGCCAGTTGATCGTCTCTTCGGTGTTCAGCTTGTAGAGGTTCTGCCAGTCGAGAATCTGGTTGAACAGATACTGCGGCATGCGCAGGCGCGAGGGGCCATAGCGCGAGCGGAAACCAAAACGCGGAAACAGCTTGCGCTTGATGATCTCGCGGTCGATCGCATCGCCCGCCACCGGCACCCCCGCCACACTCAGGATGCGGCTTTCCGCCAGCCGCGCCGCCGCGCCGTGCGCCCCGCCAAATTCCATGACGCACACATCGCAGGTGCCACCACCGATATCCACCACCATCAGGCGCTGGCGCGTGTCCACACTCGAGGCGTACTCCACGCACGCGCCCACGGGCTCGTAGAAGAAGGTGATGTCGCGGAAGCCGGCCAGGTTCGCCGCCGTGCGCAGGCGCCGTTCGGCCACGTCGTTCTCGTGGTCGTTGTCGCTGAAGCGTACCGGCCGTCCAAACACCGCCCGCTCGACCTGTTGGCCTGTCTCCGCTTCCACCTGTTCGCGCAGGCGCGTCAGAATCATCGCGACCAGTTCTTCGATCTGGTACTGCCGCCCGAACACTTCCGTGCCGCGAAAGCCACTGTGGCGCAGCAGCGTCTTGAGCGACTGGAACAGGCGCCCCGGCGAGTTCACTTCGACCGTCGCCTGCGCGCGCACCGCCTCGCGCACGTCGGGCTCCTGCGTGTGCGGGCGATACCCCTCGCTCTTGTCCGGCTCGCTGGCCACATAGCCTTCGATGTTCACGCCCAGGTCGACCTGCTTCACCACAATCTCGCGGTCGACGTTGCGGTCGATGAAGGCCTTGGCCGCCTCGCGCCCGACAATGTGCTCGCCCTCGTTCGTGATGTAGAGCAGCGAGGGCAGCGAGGTGGGGCTGTCGTTTGCGGGGTCCAGCGGCAAGACGCGCACGCGCTCGCCGTCCCACACGGCGGCGCTCGAATTGCTCGTGCCGAAATCCACGCCGATATGCAGAGTGCTCAAGGTCGTTGCTTCCCTTCCCCAATGCGCGCTGGTGTACGCGCGGCCTGCCTGCAGCAGGCCTCTGTGTACGAATAAGAGCGGAACAGCCGCCGATTACAGGCTTATTCGCACGCTCCCGCGTTCTTTGTTGTCAAGTAATTCATGCCCCATTGTGGGCGGTTGTGTGCGGTTATTGCGCCAAAGCTGGGCATAAATTGTTCAAACCAGGCCGGTCACATTCACTAAACTATTGACAAGCTTCGATAATTGTAGTAGGCTTTCCGCATGGACAGCGATTACGTGCTCCGAAACCGCGTCCGCGAATTGCGCGCCCGCCTGCGCCTGCGGCAGGCCGACCTCGCGCAAGAGGTCGACGTGACGCGCCAGACCATTCTCGCCATCGAGAAGGGCCGTCTGAACCCTTCGGTCACGTTGAGCCTGAAGATCGCGCGCGTCCTGCGCGAACCGGTCGACTACATCTTTTATCTGGACCGCAGCGATGCGCCGCTGGCCGACGACCACGTGCCGCGCACCGCGGCCTACGAATACCGCTAGCGCCCCTCAGCGCAGCCCCAGCACATCCAGCATGTCATAGCGGCCCGGCCGCTGATGCGCCACCCACTTGGCCGCGGTCAGTGCGCCGCGCGCGAAGTTGTCGCGCGTGTGGGCGCGGTGGGTCAGCTCGATGCGCTCGCCGGGGCCAATGAGGCTGACCGTGTGTTCGCCGGCCACATCACCGCCGCGCAGCGCATGCACGCCGATTTCATCCTGGGGCCGCACGCCCACCATCCCCTCGCGCCCGTGGCGCACGTGGGTGGCATAGTCCAGCCCGCGCGCCTCGGCGGCCACCTCGGCCAGCCGCACCGCCGTACCGCTGGGACTGTCCTGCTTCTGGTTATGGTGCGTCTCGACGATTTCGATGTTGTATTCCGGCCCCAGCGCGCCGGCCACCTGGCCCACCAGCTTGAACAGCAGGTTCACACCGAGGCTCATGTTGGGCGCATAGACCACCGGCACGCGCGCGGCGAGGTTGTCGAGTTCGTGCAGGGCGTGCTGGTCGAGGCCCGTCGTGCCGATGACCACGGCCACCCCGGCGGCCGAGGCGGCCTGCAGATTGTCGAGCACGGCATCGGCCACCGTGAAGTCGATCAGCACTTCGGCGTGCGCCACGGCCTCGCGCGCATCGGCGCTCAGGGTGAGGGTCTCGCCGGTTTCAAGGCGCAGCGCTTCGCCCGCGTTTACGTCATAGGCGGCACCAATCGTAAGGTCGGGGTCGGCCGCCGCCAGGTTCAAGATGCGCTGGCCCATCCGGCCGGCCGCGCCCGCCACTGCAATGCGCATGGTCAGGTCCTTTCCGTTGTGCGGCGCAGAGTGTAGCAAGTGCGGGCCGGCGGATGCCGGTTGTGCGATTTGCGCGCCCCGCGCTAACATGCCGCATTGGCACACGCACGCATCAAGGGAGCGCCCCGCCATGCCGCCATTCGTCCGAACCTTCGCACCGGCGCTGATACTTTCCGTCTGCGCCGCCATGGTCTCTGCCGAATCGTTCACCGGCCCGGTCCTGGCCGTGCCCAGTGGCGATGTGCTGCGCGTGGCGCGCGACGGCCAGCCCGTGCCGGTGCGGCTCTATGGCGTGGCTGCGCCGGCGCCCGGCCAGGCCCACCACGAAGCGGCCGCGCAGTTCCTGCGCGAGCGCGTGCACAACAAGCCGGTGCGCGTAGAGGTCTTGACCACCGACAACCGCGAGCAGCTGGTG
The DNA here is from genome assembly GCA_964390765.1 of uncultured Nitrospirales bacterium. Lineage (GTDB taxonomy): Bacteria > Hydrogenedentota > Hydrogenedentia > Hydrogenedentales > JAGMZX01 > CAYMLC01. The sequence goes on along the minus strand of CAYMLC010000230.1, from coordinate 491 downwards.
GCGAAGGTGGCCCTGGAAGACGGCCGCGATGTGGGCGTGCTGCTGGTCGAGCAGGGACATGCCTGGTGGGATGAGCCCAATGCGCCCGAGGCGCGCGACCTGAAGCGCAAGACCGCAGAGGCGATTGGCGCGCAGCGTGGCCTGTGGGCCGAGGGCGTGCCGCTGGCGCCGTGGGACTTCCGCCGCAGCAACGAGCTGGACCCGGTGGCCTATGAATTGGAAGGGGCCCCCGCGCCCGCGGCGGAAGAGGAAGAAGAGGCGCCGCTGCTGGCGGCCCAGGGCGATGCCCAGTCCGCGCCGCCGCCCCTTGCGCCCAATGCGCCCACGGGCACCATCGACGCGCGCAACCTGCAGATCGATACCAGTAACCTCAACCTCGGCACGATGCTGACCCGGCACAACCCGCGCGTCGCCACCGATGCCGACGGCAACGCCATCGGCATTACGGCCGACCAGATCGCGCAGCTGCCGGGCGCCGCGCAGTTCGGCCT
>CAYMLC010000229.1:0-6189 GCA_964390765.1 uncultured Nitrospirales bacterium | reverse complement strand
CGCCGACCGCTACCGCCTGCCGCTCTCCTGCATGATGCTGGATGTCGACGACTTCAAGGTGGTCAACGATACCTATGGCCACCTCGTAGGCGATGCGGTGCTGCACGGTATCGCCCGCCGTACCCAGCAGTCGGTGCGCCGCAGCGATGTGGCCGCACGCTACGGCGGCGAAGAGATTGTGGTGATTCTGCCGCAGACCGCCCGCGAAGGCGCCCTGGCCCAGGCGAGGCGGCTGTGCAACGAAATCGCCCGCCAGCCCTTTCGCGCCGACGGCCACGCCATACCCGTCACCGCGAGCGTGGGGGTAGCCATGTATGAACCGGTCGAGGCCGCCGGGGACACCCCCGCCTACGACCTGATGCGAGAAGTCGACCGTGCCCTGTATGCGGCGAAGTCGAGTGGCAAGAACCGCGTAGTCGCGGCGTGGGAGACAACCTGAATGCGTGTACGGCTTAGCTTTCTGATATGTGTGGTGGCACTCGGCATGGGGGGCTGTGCCGCAATCGGCAACCCCCTGGGCACCATGCGCCCCGACTACGCCGATGTGCCGGCCCAGGCACTGAAGGACTTCGCGCTCGAAGTCGAGCGCGTGGTGAAGCTGGGCGACCGCGACTTCGAACTCGATGCGCCGGGCATCACCACCACGGACGGCGTCTTGCAGGCCATCCGCACGCGGTGCGCGCGCAGCGAACTGATCGAAGACTTTCTCGACCAGACCTACGCCTGGGAGCGCCGTAACGGTCTCATCGAGACCAAGCGCACCCGCGGCTACAAGGACAACACCACCCGGCGCGAGCGAGACCGGTTCGCCCTGCTGGTCATGAACGAGAACAACAGCCGCTGGATTGTGTACGAGGGACTGGTGAAGGCCAACAACTGGCCCGCCCGCAGCCTCTCTGCCGTCCAGGATGCCTTTTACCAGGCACGCGTCGAGACCCTGTCGCCCGGCCAGCTCTACGAGGGACCCGGCGGCGAAGCCTTGGAAAAGTAGCTGGCGTGCGCCCAAGCCGATGGGTCTGGACCCTCGCTAAGCCAGCGCGTCGAGTACCTGCTTTGCGTGGCCGGCGGGCTTCACCTTCGGCCACACCTGCGCCACCTTGCCCTGTTCATCGATAAGAAACGTGGCGCGCTGCATGCCCATGTACTTCTTGCCGTACATGCTCTTCTCGACCCACACGCCGTACTTCTCCGCTACGGCATGCTCCGTATCGGCCAGCAACTCGAAGCCCAGCCCGTACTTCTCCGCGAACTTGCAGTGCTTCTCTACGCCGTCCGGGCTCACGCCCAGCACAACCGCGTTGGCCGCCTCGAAATCAGCCGCCGCCGCCTGGAACTCCTTCGCCTCGGTCGTGCAGCCCGGCGTGTCGTCTTTCGGGTAGAAGTAGAGCACCACGCGTTTGCCCTTGAAATCCGAGAGCTTGACCGGCTTGCCGCCGCTGCCCGGCAGGGTAAAGGCCGGCGCCTTCTTGCCGGCTTCCGGCATCTGCGATTCGGTGGATGTGGCCATGGCGTCGCAATCTCCTCGCGGTTGGTGTTGGCGTGCAGCCCCGCGTGCTGCGCCGGGGGCAACAGTGGCCTGACGGGCCCCATTCCCGGCGGCGCCTGCCCGGCCTTGCGCGACTGCTTGCCCCCCCGTATGATGCCGCGCGGGCGACCCGGGGCACGGCCCGAGCCACGCAACAGGGAGAAGCACGCTTGGCGCGACCCAACATCGAAAACGCCATTGGCCGCATCCAGAACCTGCCGACACTGCCCACCGTGCTCAGCAAGATTCTGGCGACGGCAGCCGACCCCGACGCCTCCGCGCTCGACCTGGGCGAGCATATCCAGGCCGATCAGAGCCTCTCCGCCTCGCTGCTCAAGGTCGTCAATTCCGCCTACTACGGGTTTTACCGCCAGATAAGCTCGGTCACGCATGCCATCGTGGTGCTGGGCTTTATCGAAGTGCGCAACATGACCCTGGCGGCCACCGCGTTCCGCACCCTCGGCAACGACAACTCCGACTTCGACCGCACCCAGTTGTGGCGCCATTCGCTGGCCACCGCGCTGGCCGCCGAACGCCTGGCCACCCGCACGCGCATGAAGAGCGAGGGCGTGTTCGAAGCGGGGCTGCTGCACGACATCGGGAAGGTCGTGCTCGACATCCTCTACCCCGAACGCTTTGAGGAAGCCGCGCACGAAGCGCACCAGCGCGAAGTCCTCATCTGGCAGGTGGAGCGCGAGTTCTTCGGGTTGGACCATGCCGGCGCCGGCGGCATTCTGGGTGAACACTGGAATCTTCCGCCCAGCGTGGTCGACGCCATCCGCAATCACCACGCACCGGAGGCGAGCAAGGAATCGCCGAAGCTGACCGCCGTGACCACCGTGGCCGACTACATCGCCACGCACGCCGGCCTGGCCGAACGCAGCAACGGCCGCCTGCCCGACTATCCCGAGTACGCCGCGCAGCTGCTCGGCCTCGATGCCGAGGCACTCGATGCCGTGGGCGAAGACCTGCGCGCCCAGGAAACCAAGATCGACGACCTGCTGGGCTGCCTGCGCCGCCGCTAGTGGTGTGCCGTCTCGAGCAGGCGGGCTTCGAGCGGGTCAAGCGAAGGCAGTTCAACCGCCGCATCCCGCACCGCTTCGCGCATCCAGCCGATCACCGTACGAATCACCTCGATCCGCCAGCGCAGCACCGGCCGGGCAATCTCGTCGCGGATAAAGTTCACATCGCGAATCAGCGCGTGGCGCGTTTCCCCGTCGGCTTGTGCCATGTCGATCTCGAAAACCAGCCGCTCGACCAGAACCGGCACATCGGCCTGCGCCGACTCCTCCTCGCCCAGCTCCGGCGGGAACAGCCGGTTGAACTCGAAGCGGTTCTCGACCAAGTCGATGCCCTTCGCCGTAATGCGCACGCCGGCGAACAGCGGCGGGTTGTAGCCCAGCATCAGCTCCACCAGGCCACGGTCCGACAGGTAGTGCATGTTGGGCACCAGGTCGCGGCGCGAAACGCCCTGGTCGCGCAGGAAAAAGGCCGGCTCGAGCATTTCGAGCGGGTCTTCGAGATACCGCCCGTACAAGGCTATCAACAGACGGCGGCGAATTTGTTTGGGGTGTAGCGTGTCCACCCGCCGAGTATAGCAACCCGCGGTATGCATGCACCGGCGTAGGGGAGGCGGCCCATGTGCGCCGGCGCAAGCAGGACTGAAATCGTTGCAGTGTAATGACTTGTGCCTCGCCCGACTTGTGGCGGACCCGCGCACAGTGCTAGGCTCTTGGGCCCGCTGAGCGCGTGACAAGGAAAGCAACCCATGACCGACCGAATCGAAATTTTCGACACCACCCTGCGCGATGGCGAGCAATCGCCCGGCGCCAGTATGGACGAGCACGAGAAGCTGCAGATGGCGGCACAGCTCGAGCGGCTGGGCGTAGACACCATCGAAGCCGGCTTTCCGATTGCCTCGACCCAGGAATTCGAAGGCGTGCGCAAGGTGGCTGAACTCGTGAAGGACGCGCGCGTGGCGGCACTGGCCCGCGCCTTGCCCGCCGATATCGAGCGCGCCGCCGCCGCTATCGAAGTGGCCCGGCGGCCCACGCTGCACACCTTCATCGCCACCAGCGACATCCACCTCGAGCACAAGTTGCGCATGTCGCGCGAGCAGGTGCTGGACGCGGCGGGCGAGGCCGTGCGTCTGGCGAAGTCGCTCATTGGGCGGGTCGAGTTTTCGGCCGAAGACGCCACCCGCTCGGACCGGGTCTTTCTCGCCGAGGTGACGGCGGTCGCGATCGAGGCCGGCGCCGACGTCATCAACCTGCCGGATACCGTGGGCTATACCACGCCCTCCGAGATTCGCGCCATGTTCGAGCACGTGATCGCGCATGCCGCCGGCGCGGAGAACGTGGTGTTCAGCTCGCACAACCACAACGACCTGGGGCTGGCCGTGGCCAACGCGCTGGCCGCCGTGATGGGCGGGGCGCGCCAGGTCGAATGCACCGTGAACGGCATCGGCGAGCGGGCGGGCAATACCTCGCTCGAAGAATTCGTGATGGCGCTGCACACCCGGCCCGACGTCTACCCCTACACCTGCGGTATCAACACGCGCGAGATTGTGCCCAGCAGCACCGCACTCAGCAAGATTACCGGACTCACGATTCCCTACAACAAGCCCGTGGTGGGGCGAAACGCCTTCGCACACGAGAGTGGCATCCACCAGCATGGCGTGCTCGCCAATCGCCTGACCTACGAGATCATGACGCCCGAGAGCGTGGGCCGCAGCCGCAACGAATTGGTGCTGGGCAAGCACTCGGGCAAGGCGGGCCTCGCCAACCGCGCCGAGGAGTTGGGCTACAGCCTGGCCGCCGAAGACCTCAAGCGGCTCTATGCGCGCTTTATCGATCTGGCGGACAAGAAGAAAGAAGTCTACGACGACGACCTGCGCATGCTGATTGTGACCACCGGCAACGAGGGCATCGACCTGTACACGCTCGAGCAGGTGCGCACCTCGGGTGAAGAGCCGGCGATGGCACTGGTGCAACTGAAGCGCGGCGAAGAGACCCTGCTGGACACGGCCGTAGGCGATGGCCCCATCGATGCGGCGTTTCGCGCCGTCGAGCGAATCGCCGGGGTGCGCGGGCGCTTGCAGCAGTTCGACATCCGCGCGACCACACCGGGCAAAGATGCGCTGGGCGAGGCCTACGTGACGGTCGAATTCGAAGGGGCCGCCTATCGCGGCAACGGCGCCAGCACCAACATCATCCAGGCTGCGGTGCTGGCCTATCTCAACGCCATCAACAAGCATCTGGCGCTGCGCGACAGCTACGCTGCGGGCACCCCGGCCATCGCCGCGGGGCAACACCCGTAGCGTACACTTGCGGCGGGCGGGGCGTTCACGCGATACTTGCGGGCTGAACGCTTCAGGGGCACAATCAACCAGATTCACGCGCGCGGCAGCGCGCCAGCGAGTACGGCAGACATGAAGAAAGACATTCATCCCAAGGCTTACCGGCCGGTCGTGTTTCAGGATATCGGCGCGGGCGAATCGTGGGTGTGCAAGTCCACGGTGAAGACCGACCGCACCACCACCTGGGAAGACGGCAACGAATACCCGCTCTTCACGCTCGAGATCTCGAGCGCATCGCACCCGTTCTTTACCGGCAAGCAGCGCTTCGTCGACACCGAGGGCCGCGTCGACCGCTTCCAGAAGAAGTATGGCCAGGCGCGCAGCGGCGCCAAGAGCGGCAAGAAGGCGGCCAAGGGCGGCAAGGCCTAGGCGGCCGGCCCCCGTCCCCCCGAGCGCCCGGGCATGGAGCGCATCATGCGGGAGAAGCTGCTCGAAGTCGTGGCCGAGCACACGCGCCTCGGGGCGGCGATGAGCACGCAGGAAGTCGCGAGCGACCCGCAGGCCTACCGCCAGCACGCCCAGGCACTGAAGGGCCTCGAAGCGCTGGTGGCGTGTTACCGCAGCTACGAAGGGCAAGAGCGGCGCCTGGAAGACGCCGAGGCCATGCTGCGTGAAGAGCGCGATGAAGAACTGCGCGAGATGGCGCACGAAGAGCGCGACGATGCCCGCGAGCAACTGCTGCAACTCGAAGACGAGTTGAAGCTGTTGCTGCTGCCCAAAGACCCCAACGACGACAAGAACACCATTGTCGAGATTCGCGCGGGCACCGGCGGCGACGAGGCCGCGCTGTTCGCTGGCGACCTCTACCGCATGTACAGCCGCTATGCCGAAGTGCGCGGCTGGCGGGTCGAGCTCTTGAACAGCAACCCCACCGAACTGGGCGGCTACAAGGAAATCAGCTTTCAGCTGAGCGGCGGCCCGGTCTACAGCCAGATGAAGTGGGAGGGGGGCACGCACCGCGTGCAGCGTGTGCCGGATACCGAGACGCAGGGGCGCATCCACACCTCGGCCGTGACCGTGGCGGTCTTGCCCGAAGCGGAGGAGGTGGAGGTCGACATCGACCCCAACGACCTGCAGGTCGACGTGTACCGCTCCTCGGGCCCGGGCGGCCAGAGCGTGAACACGACCGACTCGGCCGTGCGCATCACCCACCAGCCGACCGGTCTAGTGGTGACCTGCCAGGATGAGAAGAGCCAGCACAAGAACAAGGCCAAGGCCCTGCGCGTGTTGCGCTCGCGCCTCTTCGAGGCCAAGCGCGAGAAGGAGGAAGCCCAGCGTGCGGCCGAACGCAAGGGACAGGTGGGCT
>CAYMLC010000228.1:5344-6191 GCA_964390765.1 uncultured Nitrospirales bacterium | reverse complement strand
GTGGCAGCGGCGCCGGCCGTTCATGTAATCGACGAGCGATGCCAGCGTGGTTGATTTGCCGCTGCCCGTTGTGCCGGTGATGAGAACGAGCCCGCGCTGCATGGTGGCGAAGCGCTCGACGGAGGGGGGCAGGTGCAGTTGTTCGAAGTCCAGAATCTTCGTCTTGATGCGACGCAAGACGAGCGACACCGTGCCGCGCTGGCGAAAGACGTTTACACGAAACCGGCCCACACCTTTTTCGCTGTGTGAGATGTCGAGTTCGCCCTTCTTCATGAAGTAGCGGCGCTGGTCTTCGCTCAGAATCGCGTTCAGTATCTGGTCGATGTCCTGCTGTTGCAGCACTTCGCCATCTTCAGCGTGTATCTCGCCGTCGACGCGAAAATAGGGCACCGACCCGGTCTTCAGGTGGATGTCGCTCGCGTCTTTCTGAACAGCCCGCTGCAAGAGCTTCGCGAATACTTCTCTCAATTAGCCTCGCTTCTTCATCCGGCGGCGCAGGAATGCGGGGATGTCCAGGTCTTCCCCATCGCTGTTGTTCCGGGCAGGTTCGGGCGGAGCGGCGGGTTCGTCTTCGGTCTCGGGGAAGAGGAACTGCTCGGTGGGCGCGCCGGCCTCGTCTTCATCTTCGGCGGCCGGCTCGGGCACGGCTTCGTGCGGGGGCGCCACCGGCTCGGGCGCGGGCGTGCCGGGCTCGGGGGGCATGGGCGGTGCGGCCGAAGTAAAGGTCTCGAACTCCTGCGGCTGCGCAGTGGGCACTTCTCCGGCGCCGAGTTCGGCGGCGCCACGCGGGAAGCCGGCGGCAATTACGGTCACCTGCACTTCCGGCTGCTCTTCTTCGTCGATGACC
>CAYMLC010000228.1:0-5334 GCA_964390765.1 uncultured Nitrospirales bacterium | reverse complement strand
ATAACGTTGGCATCGGTGGCTGCCGCCTGTTTCACCGCCGACACGGCGGACTGCACCTCACGCATCGTGATGTCGCAGCCGCCCTTGATGTTGACGATGACACCCATGGCGCCGTTGATATCGGACTGCTCGAGCAGCGGACAGACGATGGCCTGTTGGGCGGCCTTCACCGCGCGGTCTTCGCCCTGTGCCGCGCCGATGCCCATCAGCGCGCGGCCGCGGCGCTGCATGATGGTGCGCACGTCGGCGAAGTCGAGGTTGATGAGGCCCGGCACGGTGATGAGTTCGGTAATCGCGCGCACACCGTCGTACAGCACATCGTCGGCCTGGCGGAACGCGTTGAGCAGGCTGATGTTGTTCGAGCTGAGTTCGGCCACGCGATCGTTCGGCACCACGATCAAGGTGTCGACATAGGCTTCCAATTCAGCGAGGCCGCGCATGGCGTTCTCCATGCGCTCCTTCCCTTCGAAACCGAAGGGCAGCGTGCAGATGGCCACGGTCAAGGCGCCCGCGGCCGTGGCCTCTTCGGCCACGATGGGGCTCGCGCCGGTCCCCGTGCCGCCCCCGAGGCCCGCGGTGAGAAAGATCATGTCTGCGCCGCGCAGCACATCCTTGATGCGCTCGCGATCTTCCTCGGCGGCCTGGCGCCCGGTCGACGGAATGGCGCCGCTGCCGAGGCCGCCCGTGAGGTCGAGACCGATCTGAAGGCGTACACCCGCCGGCGAGTTCTTGAGCGCCTGCGCGTCGGTGTTGATGGTGATGAATTCGACCTCGGCGAGGCCGGCCTCGATCATGCGTCCGACAGCGTTGCCGCCGCCCCCGCCGATTCCACAAACCTTGATAACCGCGCGCTGGTCGAAAGATTGAAATTCGTCGGACATTCCGATGCTTTTCATGTGGCCGTTCCCCGGCGCCCGGCTGGGCGCGGCAGCGCGAGTGTAGCACCGCTTTTCGACAGCAGACAAAGGGCGCTCAGCGGCATGCCAGTTGGTCCTCGAAGCGCAGGTCAACGTAGTCCGCGCAGCTTTCCAGATCGGCCCGGCGCTGTGCCCACAGGTGGTTGAGGCGCTGCGCCTGCAGCGCATAGTCGATGCGGCCCCAGCGCATTTCGAAGGGCAGTTCGTTGCAGTACATACGCAGGTCATTGGGCGCACGGGCCACGATCTCCGAGACGGTGGTCTCTTGCCCCAGGGGCGTGTCGCGATAGGCCGTCCACAGGGCCAGCGCTTCGCGCACCGCGCGGTGGCGCAGCGCGTCGCCGGGCTCGAGCACGCCCAGCCCGGCCGCCCCGGTTATCAGGGGGCCGACGTGCGGAGCCGCGGCATCGAGTTCGGCCAGCACGACACCTTCGCGGTCCAGTTCGAACAGACGGTTGTGCACCAGCAGGGTGGCCACGGGCTGACGCTCTTGCACGATCACGCGCACGCGGTCGGGCAGCGCACGCTCGACACGGCACGCTTCGATGAGCGGCATGCGGCTGACGCGCGCGGCCACGGCATCGAGGTCGAGGAACAGCAGCGGCGGGGCATCGTCCAGCCCGGCCACCGCGCGGATGGCGGCATCGCTGACACGGTCGTTGCCGTCGATGTCGACCTGCTGCACGCGATAGTGGGGCGCGGTTTGCAGGTAGCCGTAGAACGCAAACGCAAGGGCGCCCACACACGCCAGGCATACGAGTGAACCGAGCACGCCCATCACCACGCGCCACGTCGCAGGACGGGCGGTCTGCCGGCGGATGCGGCGCGGACGCTCGATGGTGCGCATCACCGGCATGCCACGCGCTCCAGTGCTTCGAGCACCGCCGGGCAGATGCGGTTGATGTCGCCCGCGCCCAGCACCAGCACGACGTCGCCCGGTTCGAGTCCTACGCCGGCGACGGCCTCGGCCACGGCCTCCTTGTCTTCGAGCAACTGTACGTGTGTGGCGCCCTGGGCGCAGGCCGCGTCCACAATGTTGCTGGCGTGTACCCCGGGCATCGGGGCCTCGCGCGAGGGATAGATGTCGGTGACATAGGCGAGGTCGGCGGCGGCGAGCACACGCGCGAAGTCATCGCAGAAGAATTGCGTGCGGCTGTAGAGGTGCGGCTGCAACACGGCCAGCAGGCGCCCGGGTTCCGCCATGCGCACGGCGTCGAGTGTGGCGGCGATTTCCGTGGGATGGTGCGCGTAATCTTCGATCACGGTCACGCCGCCCGCCGTGCCCGCCACCTGCAGGCGGCGGCGTACGCCATCGAACTGGCGCAGGCCGTCGGCAAGCAGGGCAAAGGGCATGCCCAGGGCCAGGCCTACCGCACAGGCCGCCAGCGCATTGCGCACGTTGTGCAGGCCGACGGCGTTGATGTCGAGCTGGCCGAGCTGGCCCGTCACCCGCAGTCGTGCATCGTAGCTGTAGACGGCAAAGCGCGTGCGCAGCGCGTTGATCTGGGCAACACGCGGCCGGCCGGGGTCGGGCGCATGAAGGGTCACCTCTCCCCCACGCAGGTTCGCGCCTTCTTCCAAGCCATAGGTCAGGCAGACATTCTCGATGGCGGGAATCAGGTCGCGGGTGGCGGGGTCATCCCAGCAGAGAATGCTGTAGCCGTAGAACGGCACGCGATTGCAGAACTCGATGAACGCGCGCTTGATGCGGTCGAGCGTCCCGAAATGCTCGAGGTGTTCGGCATCGACATTCGTGACCACGGCAATCGTGGGATGCAGACGCAAGAAGCTGCCGTCGTGCTCGTCGGCCTCGGCCACCAGGTAGTCGCCCGTACCCCAGCGCGCGTTGGTGCCGCTGCGGTGGAGGATGCCGCCGACAATGCTGGTGGCCCCGACATTGGCGCGGTCGAGAAAGGCGCTGATCATCGAGGTCGTGGTGGTCTTGCCGTGCGTGCCGCCCACGGCTACCGCATGCGGCTTGAGCCGCATCAGGTCGGCGAGCAGGTCGCTGCGGTGCAGTACAGGAATGCCGCGCTGTCGGGCGGCCACCAGTTCGACGTTGTCTTCCGCCACGGCTGCGGAGACGACGACGATACCGGCGTCACCCAGGTTGGCGGCGTCGTGGCTGGCCATAAAGCGCAAGCCATAGTCTTCGAGGCGCGTGGTAATGTCCGAGGCGCGCAGATCGCTGCCGCTGACGGTATAGCCCAGGTTGAGCAGGATCTCGGCCAGCCCGCTCATACCGATGCCGCCTACCCCGACGAAGTGGACGCTGCGCCGCACGCCTTCCATGGACAATCACCCCAATATCTTGGGTGTGAGCATACCGATTTTTGGCAATGAATACCAGAACTGGGCCGGGCGACGCTTACAGGCGTACCACCCCCTGGGCCTCTTCGATCAGTTCTTCGCCACGCTGCACCCAGCGCAGCCCCTCCACAACCCACTCTTCGATGCGCTCCAGCAGACGCATGGGCACCCCCATGATGGCCGACACTTCGACGATGGCCGAGCGTTCGGCGTCGGCAAAGTAGCCGTCGGAGTGCGACAGACGCAGCAGATACTGCAACACAACGACGCGCGATTCGGCTGAATCGAAGAAGGAGAGCAGCTCTTCCAGCGTACGGTTGGAGCGCGGCGCGGTAGTGTCGATGTCGGCCATACGCGCGTACTGCTGTACGAGGTGGCGTTCAGCGTCCTCGACCGTGCCGTCGGCCTTGGCCATATATACGAGCAGGTCGAGCATGGCCTCGTGCTGGGGTGGGGAAAGCTTTTCAAGCATGGTCGTGCCCTCGCGTCGTAGGCTGGATGGTTGGCCCGACATCCCCGGTGAGCGCGAGGGCGCGGGAAATAACTTGACAATAACTGGCGCAATTGGCATGGTCTGGCTTGGAAGGCCGTGGATAACGTTGCCAGCGTGATCCAAGAGTGTACCACGGCCGCACACATTTTGCAAGTTGTTTGCGCGCAACGATTTATCGGGGTAAGATTGGGGCGTGGACGAATTGGACGCAGGGAGGATCTGGGTTATGCGGTGGTTGTTTCTCGCCGGACGTCGCGTGTATCGCATCGCCATGATGCCCGATGATGTGATGGGTATGGCTTGCCAGCTTGAGTTACGCGAGGTCGATTCGTGCGCCCAACTCGTTGAGGGACAAGCGCTTCAGCCAGCCTTCTATCAGAAGGCGCCGTCGCCCAGGTCGTAGCGAATCGCATCGGCACCCGCCTCTTTGTATGCTGGCTTACACCCGGGTCTATGGCGTCAGCCAATTCCCCCACGCGCCACCGGCGTTGCGCGCGATTGTAAAGGCCGCAGCACCCAAGACGTAGGCCGCTATCCCGCCGTGGACCAGTCTCCGCCGCGAAGGGCCCCGCACCTGCGTGGCCAGTGCGCTGAGCAGTGCAAGCATGGGCACGGCGACCAAGAGGAGTGCGTTGGCGTTGAACGCCTGGCCCCATCTTCCGTGCAGCAGATGATGCACGGCCCGGGTTCCACCACAACCCGGACAGTAAAGCCCCGTCATGGTGTAGGTGGGACAGGGCAGGAACGGCAGGTCGGTGCCGGGCTCGAAGGCATAGAGCAGTGCGGCCAACGCGGCAACGGGCAACGTCAGAGCTGCGGCCCTGACCCAATTCTTCATTGCGTATTGCATGTGTAGATGATAGCTTGCCGCCGCACCGGCCGTAAGTAACGCACGTAAGCCGCCACCCATGGGAGGGAATGACCTTGGCCACCGCTACACAACCGCGCAAATTGGATTCGCTGCCCTCGCTCGGCGCTGCCTGGGAGGTCGTGATGGCCAATCCGGCGGTGTTTATTGGGGGGTTCCTGGTGGTGATGCTCATTCTGACGGTGGCGGGCTTCACGTACGTAGGGCCGCTTGTCCTCGCGGGACCGCTGCTGTTCGGCCTCTATGTCACCACGTTGAAGCAACTGCGCACAGGCCAGGTCGAGTTCGGCGATGTGTTCGGGGGCTTTCAACAGTTCTTGCCTGCCTTTCTGCTGGGCCTCGTGGTGAGCGTCTTCAGCTCCGTCGGCTTCTTCCTCTGCGTCATTCCCGGCATCCTTGTGACCATTATCTATCTGCCGGCCTACTGCATCCTGCACGACCAGTCCGAGAAGGATTTCTGGCAGGCGATGGAAACCGCTCGCCAGGCGGTCATGGCGGACTTCGGGTCGTGGGCGTTGCTCTTTCTGCTTATCTTGGTGCTCAATCTGGTGGGCGCGATTCCATGTGGCCTGGGACTGATAGTGACCTTCCCGCTTTCAGTGGTGATGATTACGATGGCCTACGAGAAAGCCTTTGGTGGTCCCGGCACCGCACCTGCCGACGCCAGCGTCGCACCGCCCCCACCCCCGGCCTAGTGTCATGAGTTGTTAATTCCTTTACAAAGTCTGGTGATCTTTCCGAAGATT
>CAYMLC010000227.1:0-6211 GCA_964390765.1 uncultured Nitrospirales bacterium | reverse complement strand
GCTACGACGGCGCCATCAGCATCGAGCACGAAGACAGCCTGATGTCGAATCGTGAAGGGCTGACCAAGGCCGTCGAATTGCTGCGCCGGGCCATCATTACCGAGAAGCCCACCACCATGACCTGGGCCTGATTGCAGGCGAGCGGCCCGGCTTCACCGCCGGGCATCCTCCGGCGCGGCGGGCCGACGCGAAATGCGGGGTCCGCCGCGCGGCGTTTCTACCGCTATCCAACCCGGAGGACGGAGAGATGCACACCCTGCTGGCCATTTGTCTGCTCGCCGCGAACACGCTCGCTTCAGCGGACGAGATGCCGGCTGATACACAAGCGGACAAGCCCACCCCCACGCAGAAGGAAAACACCATGGCCACGCGCTCTGAGCGAATCGTTACCGCATTCAATGAACTGACCGCCGATAACCTGGAGATCCTGGACGGCTTCTACGCGCCCGACGTGCACTTCGTCGATCCCCTGGGCGAAATGCATGGCCTCGATGCGCTCAAGGACTATTACGAAGGCATGTACCGCAACGTGCAGGAAATCCGCTTTGATTTCCACGATGAAGTGCAGCAAGGCGACCGGCATGTGGTCTTCTGGACGATGTATGCGCGCATCAAGGGCTTGAACAAGGGACGCGAAATCGCGCTCGAGGGCAACTCCATCATTACCTTCAACAACGACGACCTTGTTGCCTACCACCGCGACTTCTTCGATGTCGGCGCCATGGTCTACGAGCACGTGCCCATCATCGGCGCGCTGGTGCGCAGAGTGAAGAACCGGCTGTCGCATCACTAGACCGCCGGCCGGCCCCCTTCGGCCGGGCCTGTCACCGGCCGAGCGGTACGCTGCCCACCGTGGTTTCGCCGATACCGCGCGCACACGCCTCGCCTGCGGACACACCAGCCGGCGCCACCGGCGGAACCACGCCCGCGACCGTCGGGCGCACTGGCGTCCTGGTCCCCTCATCCGCTAATTTACGGGGCGTGGCTGAGGTGTACCGTGCGCAGCGCAGGGCGGAGAAGTGTTCGTTGCGCACACGGGTTCAGACACAAGTGTTCAACCGGGTCTGCCGGGCGGGTCCAACGAGCACGTGACGGTGATGGAGGACTGTGCCATGCTCAGTCCCGAGTGGTCGCTACGGGGCAAGGTGGCAGTGGTCACAGGCGCCAATTCGGGTATTGGCCGCTATACCGCCCTGGCCCTGGCGCACGCGGGCGCACACACCTTGTTGGGTTGCCGCAGTACCGAGCGCGGTGAAGCAGCGGCGGCGTGGATGCGCGAGCGGGCGCCCGGCGCAAAGGTGCAGGTCCTACCGCTTGACCTGGCCTGCCTCGCGTCGGTACGCGCCGCTGCCGACCAGTTGCTGAGCGAGCACGCGCAACTGCATGTACTCCTGCACAACGCCGGCGTCGTTACGCCGCGACGTGTGGCGACACCAGAAAACTTCGACACACAGATGGCCGTGGCCTACTGGGGTCCGTTCCTGCTGACGGAACTGCTGCGCACGGCCCTGGTCCGCAGCGCACCCGCCCGCATTATCAACGTGGCCTCCGACCTGCACCGTGGCGCACACCTCGACTACGACGACCTGCACCACCACAAGCGCTACCACTTCCTCACCAGCTATCGCCGGGCCGAACGCGCCAAGCTATTATGGACGGCCGACCTCGCGCGCCAGTTGGATGGCACCGGCGTGACCGTCAATGCCCTGCACCCCGGCGGCGTGCGCACACGGCTGTTCCGCAACCTGCGCGGGCCCGTCGGCTGGCTGTTCGTGCTGTCTAACTTGCTGAAAAAAGGGCCTGCAGCCGGCGCGCGACTGAGCGTGGAACTGGCCACCGCCCCCGGCCTGCAGGACAAGACCGGCCTCTACTTCAGTGGGCGGCGCCGCACGCCCGCCGCACCCCGCCCCCACGACCGAGAGGAAGCCCGGCAGCTCTACGAGCGCTCGCTGCGTGAGGTGGGGCTGGCGCCGGATAGCACGTGCTAGGGCCACGCGTGCCGCCACCTGCCAAACGCGCCGCACGCAAATACGGCGTACTTTCTATCGGCCACCATTCGACGCGATAATTGTAGGAGTCGCGACGGCCGGGCACGCCACAAGATTTCGCCCTGGCCGGAGCCGCGACTGCGCAGCGTATGCGCGCACCGGCGTATAGCCCTTTGCCACAGCGAGGTAGCCCATGTCCGACTCACCTGAACCTACGCAAAAACTCGCCCTCGTAACCGGGGCCGGCAGTGGCATTGGCGCACAGGCGGCCATTCAGTTGGCGCAAGGTGGCTATCGCGTCATCTTGGTCGACCTGAACGAGGCGAACGTGAACGAGGTCGCCGGGCAGATTGGAGCGGGCGCCGTGGCGCGCGCGTGCGATGTCTCGTCGGGTGACGCGGTCTTGGCGTTGGCCGAGGAACTGCAATCCAGCTGCGGCACCCCGGATGTTCTGGTGAATTGCGCGGGCATGGGGCGCTGGCTGCGCGTCGAAGACACGGCACCCGACGAGGCGCTGCGGATGATGGGCGCACCGTACTTGGCAGCGTTCAACATGACGCACACTTTTATGCAGCCAATGCTGGCCCGGCGTTCGGGCACCATCATCCACGTAAACTCGCCGGCGTGTCTGATGGCGTGGCCGGCGGCCGTGGGCTATACGGCCGCCCGGTTTGCCTTGCGCGGGCTACACGAAGCCTTGTCGCAGGACCTCGCCGGTACCGGCGTGCGTAGTTGCCACATCATCTTCGGGCGCGTTGACTCGATGTATTTCGTCAACAACCCAGGCGCGGCCGACCACATGCCCGGCATTGCGTCGCTCATCCGCACCCTCTCGCCCGAAGAGTGCGGCCGCGTGGTGGCCGGCTTGGCCGAACGCCCACGGCGGCAGACCATCTATCCCTTTATGCTCAAGGTGTTCTACTGGAACCTAAACATTTTGCCTGGGCTCACGCGCTGGCTCGTACGCATTACGGGTGCCAAACGATAAGCCGCCTGACACACGCTACAGCGCGCTGAGCGGCGGCACCATCCACTCGTCCGTGGGCCAGCCCGCACGCCTGGCCCCCGCCAGATAGGCACTCTCAAGAAAACCCAGCAACTGCTCGCGCGGTGCTTGGGCTTCGCGAATGTCGTCGTACATCAACACGGCCAGCGGGCTGCCATTCTGTTCAACCCAGGATGCCGCCGCTGGCGAAAGCGGCTCGCCATCGATACCTTCGGGCGCGGGGAAGGTGTACGAGTAGAAGGCGGGCGAGCGCACATTGGCATCGCCCGGCCAGAAACCAAAGCTGATGCACTCGTGGGTGTAGGCATCCTTGTCGGAGAGACGGGCGTTCGGGTCGGGCGCGGGCCCCTTCTTACCCGAGAAGCGCGTGACGGCCAAATCGAAAGAATGCCAGTACAAATGGACCGGGCACGTCTTGCCGTAGAAGCGCCCGCTGAATTCCTTGAACACGCCATCGACCCAAGAGAGGATGCGCCAGTAGCGCGCAACGTACGAGCGGTCGTAGCTGTCGTCCGCCGTGTTCTCCGCAAATGGCGTCTCCACGCCCATGTCGTAGGGCCGCGCGCGTATCGCGACATCCACGCCCAGTTCACCCAGCGCCGTAAAGATCTGCCCATAAAAACCCGCCACGCTGAGACCATCCTGCAGCGGGATCATGCGCGGCGCCGCGTGACTGGTCTCGAGAAGTGCGCAATGGTCGACGAAGTCGAGGCGCACCTCGAGCAAACGCGCGCCACCGTCCAGTGGCATCGGGCCCGTAGTCAGTCCGCGCGCCGTAACGTAGAGTGTCACGTTCCACCAGTGGTTGCGCCGCGGCATCAATGCAAGGCGCACCTTGCCCACTATCTGGCAGTACTGATGCAAAGTCGTCTTCGTTGCCTCCCACCTGTCGAGGGGCAACGGCGGCAGGGAAAGCGCAGAGACAGTGTTCATCGAAAGACCCTTTAAACCAGTGGATGGCAGGAGTGCCCCGGCGCCCGTCCAGCACCGAATCGCACGGCCGCTCCTAGGTTTGGGCAACGACCATCGCTGCGCCGTCCCGCAGCATTGTGCGCCACCCGGCGGGCCAAAGCTTGACGGCAACCGCGGGTGAAAGCAAATCGCTCCGACAGCAATTGCGGCTACATACCCGCACTCCGCCGCGCGAGCGATTGACCTGCGTCCGCGTCGCGTCGCGTCGCCCACTACGGCCACCGGCATCCGCAGCGGTCTAAAGGATGCTTGCCAGATCCGCTCGTCGCGCCTATGCTGAAGGGTCAGGAAGCAGGGTCCGCAGGCCAACCCACCGCTTCGTTCGCGCATATCAATCCCGGGAAAAGATCATGAACACCACACTCGCACCGCGTGCCTTCAGCCTGATCGCGGCCAGCCTCGCCCTCTGCTACAGCGCTGCCGCCACAGCGGCGGAGGGTACCGCGCCGCCGGTACCGCCCTTGACCATGTGGACCACGAGCGTGGCGGACTTCAACGTAAAGGCCGACGGCGAGACCGACGATACCGCGGCGTTTCAGGCTGCCCTCGATGCTGCGGCGGAAGATGGCGGCATCGTGTACGTGCCGGCCGGCACCTATCGCATCGACGGGGCGCTCAGCGTGCCACCCGGCGTCATGCTGCGCGGCGTGTGGGAAGCGCCCCACCATGCCGACATCGGCCGTGGCACCGTGCTCTATGCGACGGGGCACCGGGGCAACGAGGACGGGCCGCCCCTCATCAAGCTGGACAAGAGCAGTGGCGTGCGCGGACTCACCATCTTCTACCCCGACCAGCGGGTCGACGATATCCAGCCGTACCCGTGGTGCATTCAGGGCGAGGGCATGCATTGCTCGGTGCGCGACGTGACCCTGGTGAATCCTTACAAGGGTATCGACTTCGGCACCCATCCCAACGAACTGCACCTAATCGAAAATGTGTTCGGCCAGCCCCTGCGCCTGGGCGTCTATGTGGACCAGTGCACCGACATTGGCCGCATTCAGAACGTGCACTTCAACCCGCACGCCTGGGTACGTGCCGACCATCCCTCCAGCGAATTCACACCCCAGGACCTATGGGCCTATCTCGAAGAAAACTTCGTCGGCTTTCTCATCGGCCGCACCGATTGGGAGTACATGCGCGATTGCTTCGTCATCTTCCCCAAGATCGGCTTCCACTTCACCGACATGGGCCATGGCCTGCCCAACGTGGTCCTGAGCCAGTGCGGCGCCGATATCTGCCCCATCGCCGTGCAAGTCGACGCGTGCCAGCCCCACTCCGGCATCGCCTTCTCCAACGCCCAGATTATGGGAACCGTCATCATCGGGCCCGATAACCGCGGCCCCGTGAAATTCACCAACAGCGGCTTCTGGACCATTCCCGAAACCAACGAACAAGTCATCAACCGGGGGCGTGGCACAGTCACCCTGAACGCGTGTCACTTCTCGAATTGGGCAATGGACGACCGCGACGCCCCCTGTATACGCCTCAGCGGCGGCGCAGCCATCATCTCGGCCAGCGACTTCATGCACCGGGCCAAAACCCATCTCGTCATCGAGGAAGGCACCGAAGCCGTGGCCCTGACCGGCAACCGCCTGCGGCGCGGCCCGCGGATAATCAACCACAGTTCCGACACCGAAGTGGTGCTGTCCGGCAACCTCACCCAATAGCCCGCGTGCCACCCCGGCATGCCGCGCAAACAGCGGCTGTGCCTCCATAGGGTGCACTTGAAAAAACGAAGGCTGCACCCAGCACGCGCAACACCCAATACAAAGGCCGGCAGCACCACATGCGCTGCCGGCCCTCTACCGAAACGGTCACCGACACATGGGGCCGCATGGCGGTCCGGCCGCAGCGTCTCGCAGTCCGCCATGTCTTTGGCGCCGTGCGTGGCGTGGGTCATCGCGCATGGACCAAGTCAGGCGCGTGGATTTTTCCGCGCGCAGCCAGACCATTTATCGCGGCTCAGGACGTGCCTGAGCCCACGGACAACCAGTCCATTTTGAAGCGGCGACACCGAGGCGCAGCCTTCCATCGGTATCTCACGCTGCCAAGTCTGGACATTCAGCGTGATTTACGCTACCTTTGCGCTGAGGCAGGGCTGAACTTCTCGGCTAGTAGTGTTGGGCACACGCGCCAAGACTAGAGGCTATCCCAAAACCTTAATTGATATGACATAGTCTAATTGGCATTTTACACATTACAGACGAACAGCTCGATTGGATTGTGGCGCAGATTCCGGATCCGC
>CAYMLC010000226.1:0-6213 GCA_964390765.1 uncultured Nitrospirales bacterium | reverse complement strand
GGCCTCTCGCCACGTTTCTGCTGCCAGACCGCACACTGTGAGGATAAGAATGCGATGGCCTGGATAACCCGCCTGCGCCGCCCCGCCGAACTGGTGCTTGGCGCTGTCTTCCTCTTGGCCGCGTTGCTCAAGCTGCGCGACATCAACACCTTCGCCGTGCAAATCGACGGTTACGGCGTCTTGCCCAGTAAGGACCTGCTGGCGCCGAGCGCCATCGCCACGGTCAGCCTCGAAGTGTTGCTGGGCAGCGCGCTGGTGCTGGGCTGGCGGTTGCGCGGCCTGGTGCCGGGGCTTACCGTCGGCATGCTGGTGGTCTTCACCGGCCTCATCATCAACGGTTGGGCTTTCCACAACCTCGAGAGCTGCGGTTGCCTGGGCTTTGCGCTGCACCCCAGCCTGTCCATCCTGAAAAATGTGGGGCTGCTGGTGCTGGGCGGCATCGCGCTGGCGGGCTACGCGGGGGCCGGGGCACCCAACCGCACACCCACAGGCCACTTGGTGCGCGGGGCCGCGGCGGTGGCCGCAGGTATCGTGGCGGCCGGCCTCGCCACGGGCAGTGTCGAGACGGAGATCGCCCCCGAAGCGCGACCCGGCGCAGTCGCCCATGCGCCCGCGGGTGACGAGCCCGATGCGGTAGCGGCCGCCGGACCCTATGCGCAGTTCACCTTCGACACCGACCAGTACGGCGCGGTCGACCTGGGCGACGGCGAATACCTCGTCGCGCTGTTGAGCGCCACGTGCGATCACTGCCAGGCGAGCGTGCCCGCGCTCAACCAGCTGGCCTTCTTCCCGGACCTGCCCCTGGTCGGCCTCGTGCTCGAGCATGAATCGGGCGAGATGGCAGACTTTCAGGCGCTTACGGCACCACAGTTTCCACTGCACTCGCTGGGCCACAAGCCGCTTGCCTTCTACAAACTCATCGGCGACGAGCCGCCCCGCCTGGCCTACGTGCGCGATGGCCGGCAGGTGGCCCACTGGGACTATGACATGCCCACGCTCGACACGGTACTGGCGCAGGTGGAGCAGGTGCGCGCGGATGTCATGGCACGCGCGGACGAAACGCCCGGCGCCTAGCGGCCAATGAAGCGGGGTGCGTTGATTGGCCGCAGGGCATTTGCTATTTTTCCGCGCGGTCGCGGGCAGCAACGGGCAGACCTCGGGTTTGCCCCGGGCCACGGCGGCCGCCCGGCGGTGTGGGCAGCCGTGGGCACCGACGGGAACTGCCGCACAACCGGGCCACAACGCCGCATCCGCCCACACCACTAATCACGAGAGGCCGAGGGCATCATGTCCGTTGTTATTCATACCGAAAAGCTGAACAAGGTGTACGAGGGCGCGGTCGGCGGGCAGGACGTGCACGCCCTGAAAGACCTCGACCTCGATGTGCAGGCGGGTGAAATTTTCGCCTACCTCGGCCCGAACGGTTCGGGCAAGACCACGACCATCAAGATGCTGTTGTCGCTCATCTTTCCGAGCAGCGGCCACATCGAGATCATGGGGCGGCGCGACATCGAAAGCCGCGCCGTAAAGCAGCAGATAGGCTATCTGCCCGAAGGCGCCTACTATCCGGACTTCCTTCGCGGCGAAGAGATTCTGCGCTTCTACGGCCAGCTGTACGGCCTGTCGGGCAAGGACCTGGAACAGCGTATCGACCGCACGCTCGATCAGGTCGGCATGACCCACGCCCGCAAGCGGCTGCTGCGCGGCTATTCGAAGGGCATGCGCCAGCGCATCGGCTTGGCCCAGGCGCTGATAAGCGATCCCCAGATCCTCATTCTGGACGAGCCGACCACCGGCCTGGACCCCATCGCCCGCAAGGAAATCCGCGATATCCTGGCGCGCCTGCGCGACGAGGGCAAGACGCTGCTCATCAGCAGCCACGAGCTGCTTGAAGTCGAGATGATCAGCAACCGCGCGGGCATTCTTTCGCATGGCCAGCTGCGTGCGCTCGGCACGATCGACGACCTGCTGACCGACCGCGAAGTGACCATCAACCTGAGTGGCGCAACCGATGGCGTGGTGGCGCGGCTGCGCCAGTCGGGCCTGAGCGTAGACGACCAGGTGGGCGACCGCGTGGTGGTGCGCGTGCCGGACGATGCCGCCGTGCACGATGCGCTGGCCCGTTGCCGCCAGGAAAACCTGACCCTGGTAAGCGTGTCGCCCAAACGCGAAACGCTCGAAGAACTCTTTGTGCGCGTCATCGGCGCGGCAGAACAAGAAGTACGAAAGGTGACGGCATGAGTGCGGTAGCCAGCGAACCCGCCAAGCAGAAGGCCGTACCGGCACCGGCCACGGGCGGCTCGCCGCTAACGGCGCTGCTCGGGCCTTGGACGATTGCGAAGTACACGTTCCGCGAGGGCATCCGCAAGAAGACGATGGTGGGCTTTCTCATCCTCAGTCTGCTCGTCATCTTCGGGGCCAGCTTCCTCGGCGCGTTCTTGAACCCCACCACGACGGGGCCGATCGAGACCGACCCCGAGATGAAGCTGATCAAGGACATCTGCGTCACCACGATCTCGATCTTCGGGGTGCTGATCACCATCTTTGTCTCGGCCAGCGCCGTGCCAACCGAGATGGAGAACCGCGTCATCTACACGGTGCTTTCGAAGCCGGTGCGCCGCATCCAATACCTCATCGGCAAGTTCGCCGGCGTGCAGATGATTATTCTGGTCAACCTGCTGCTCATGGGCGCACTCTTCTTCATCATGCTCTGGGTGCGCCAGGGCGTGATGCCCACGCTGCTCTTGTGGTCGCTACTGCTCACCTATTTCGAGTTCATCATCGTCAGCGCATTTACCTTCGCGGTGGGCGCAGCCAGCACGTCTTCGGTGTTGCCGACGATTGCCGGCCTGTTCATCTGGCTGGTGGGCAACCTCACCGAATACCTGAAGGACGTCTACGCCCGCGCCTTCGACAGCACCGAGTTCCTCGACCGCGCCATTGGCTATGCCGCACTGGGCCTTTCCTATGTGCTGCCCAACCTGCAGAACTTCAGCCTGCGGGCACAGATTATCCACGCACAGCCCAACGACCCGCCGGCCGATGTCTTCATTCCGAACCTTATGGTCTACGGCCTGTGCTGGGCTGCCGGCGGATTCATCCTCAGCTACGTCATCTTCTGGCGAAAGGAGTTGTAGGGCCATGAGCCGCCGCGCTACGAATGCCACGCTGCTTGCCGTCTTTGCGCTGCTGGTCGCAGTGGGCTCGGCCCACGGCCAGTACATCAGCCACCTGCGCCAGTCGGCCGATTTCTACAAGTGGATCTTCGCCGCGGCCACCAGCCAGCGCCTGTTCGAAGCTGAAAGCACCGGCGCGGACTATGAGTTGCTGCGCGATATTGAAGCCGCAGCAAGCGGGCGCATCGCCGAAGTGGCGCCCGGCGCCGGCGAAGACGGCGACACCCTGGGCATTGTGCGCCTCGTGCGCGACCCCGGCTTCGACCGCGAGGTATGGCGGCTGGCCAGCAGCGGCGCCCTGGCCGAGCAACGCGCCGCCTTCGCCAGCTACGCACGCGCCGATGAACTGGAGTTTGCGCAGGGGCTCGACCTGAGCGCCGTGCAGGACAGCGGCGCCAACCTGTTCAACGTCTTCTTCGGTTTTCGCAAGATTGCCGCCAACTTCCTGTGGCTGCAGGTCGACCGGCTGTGGCACGAGGGCAACATCTACGCCATGGTGCCACTCATGCGTACCTGCGTCACGCTGGACCCGAACTTCGTCGACGCGTACCTGCTGGGCGCGTGGCACCTGGCGTACAACGCCACCGCGCGCATGCCCGCCACACCGCGCCACCTGCAGGAGTGGGACGCCTCGCACCAGACGTGCGTGGGCGAGAAGGAGAAATTCTACTACTTCGCGGTCGACTTCCTGCGCGATGGCATCCGCAGCAACCCGCGCAATTTCAAGCTCTACTTCGACCTGGGCTTCGCGGTGTACGGCGAGAAATTGGCCGACTACGAGAACGCCGTGCGCTACCTGGAAGAGGCCGTGCGCCTGCCGCACGAGCGCTGGGTGCCGCGCCAGTTGTTCCTGGCCTACGAAAGGAACGACGAATTCACCAAGGCTTTCGAAGGCTGGAAGAGCTACAGCGAACGCTTTCCGGATAACCCGGTGGCACCGCGCTTCATCGAGCGGGCCGAAGCGTTGGCGTTCGAGCAGCGTTCGGAAGGGCTGTACGCCGAGGCCGAAGCCGCCGCCGACCCGCAGACCGCGGCCGCGTTGCGCGCCGAGGGCGATGAATACTGGCAGCAGGCCCGGCAGCGCTGGGAGAACTTGGCCGACACCGACCCCTTTGCCGCCGGCCGCCTGGCCCGCCGCCAGGCCATGGCGCTGGCCGAAGAGGGCCGCTACGCCGAGGCCATTGGCGTGCTCGATAAGGCGCGCTGGGAATCGGCCACGTTCTTCGAGGAGGCCTCGGAGATGATGATCGAGTATAAGCAGGCGGGCGACATCCCCCTGTCGAAGTCCGAGCGCGAAGCCGTCGCGCGCGAACAAGACCGGCGCCCCTGCATCGGTCAGCCCCAGAACGTCGCCGATACACAGGCCTGAAGCGCCACCACAATCGCCTGCGGTTGATGGGCGCCGCCCGGGCTTTCTATCATTCGCAACGCTGCACCCGCCCGGCGGCGCCGGCTGTATTGGGGTCCCGCAAGCGCCAGGAGCAGACGCGCCGTGTCCACCCTCACCGCTGAACGTATCGCGCAGAACCTTGCCGCCGTGCGCGCGCGCCTCGATGACGCCATCGCACGTGCCGGGCGAGAGCCGGGCAGCGTGCGCCTGGTCGCGGTGACGAAGTATGTGGGGGTGCCCGAGACCCAGGCTGTGCTGGCGGCCGGCGCCCGCGACCTGGCGGAGAACCGGGTCGAGAAGGCCGGCCCCAAGATTGACGCCATCGGCCGCGAGGCGGCACGCTGGCACATGGTAGGGCACGTGCAACGGCGCAAGGCACGCGATGTGGCGGCCTATTTCGACACGTGTGACGCGGTAGACCGGGTCGAGCTGGCCGAGGCCTTGCAACGCCGCTGCGCGCAGCAGGACACGACCCTGGATACACTCATCGAATTAAACATAGCGGGTGAAGAACAGAAACATGGGCTGGCGCCGCAGGAACTGGAAGGCGCCCTGCGCGCGATGCAGGCCTTCGACCGGTTGCGCGTGCGCGGCGTGATGACCATGGCGCCCTATGGTGCGCCCGAGCCCGCGTTGCGTCAGGTCTTTCGCACGCTGCGCGAACTGGCCGACGCGCACGGCCTGCCCGAATGCTCGATGGGCATGACCGACGACTTCGAAATCGCGGTGGAGGAAGGCTCCACCGAAGTGCGCATCGGCCGCGCACTCTACGAAGCATAGGGAGAACGCGCACCGTATGGCCACGACACTCAAAGACGCCCTCGCCACGCTCGAACGCGAAGGCATCGCGGCGGCGGTGGCCGCCGAAGACTTGCGGGCGCTCGAAGAGGTGCGGGTGCGCTATCTCGGCCGCAAGAGCCAGATGACCGAGATCCTGCGTGGCTTGCCCCAGTTGGACCCGGACGAGCGCAAGACGGCCGGCCAGCGCGCCAACGCGGTGAAGCAGGCGGTGACCGAAGCGGTCGACGCACGCAAGCAGGCGCTGGAGCAGGAAGCCGCCCAGGCCCGCGCACACGAGGAAGCGGTCGACGTGACGCTGCCGGGGCGGCGTCCGCGGCACGGCCACCAGCACCTGATCACCCGCACCACCGAAGAGATTCTGGAAGTGTTCCAGGAGTTGGGCTTCCAGACGGCTACGGGCCCCGACATCGAGACGGAGTACTACAACTTCGACGCGCTCAACACGCCCGAAGACCACCCCGCCCGCGACGCGCACGACACCTTCTTCGTGGAGCCGGGGGTGGTGCTGCGCACACACACTTCGCCGGTGCAGATGCGCGTGATGGAAACCACCCAGCCGCCGGTGGCCGTGGTGGTGCCGGGGCGGGTCTACCGCGTGGACTACGACGCCACGCACAGCCCGGTCTTCTGCCAGATTGAAGGCCTGCTGGTGGACGAGGGGGTGACGTTTGGCGAGCTGAAGGGAACGCTCGAACACTTCATCCGGCGCATCCTCGGGCCCGGCACCAAGGCGCGCTTTCGCCCGCATTTCCATCACCAGATCGTCGCTTGGTCCATGGCTGGCGCAGCGCGGGTCCTTTTCATAGGGCACGATGTCGCGGCGCACGAAGTCTTCAACCCGTGCGG
>CAYMLC010000225.1:0-6219 GCA_964390765.1 uncultured Nitrospirales bacterium | reverse complement strand
AGGGCCGCATCGAAACCGAGCACGATTGTGAGGTCGGCCAGCAGGGCAAGACCCACGGTGACATCGTGGCCGGACGTAGAATAGACGTGGCGGGTGAAGTGTTCGGCAATACAGCCACGGCGGGGACACTGCGACTGGCGTCAACGGCCCAGTTGCGCGGCGACGTTCGTGTTCGGCGCCTGGTGATGGAGGAGGGCGCGGTGCTCAACGGCTCAAGCACTATGCGCGCGCCGGCGCAGAAGAAGGAGCCTGGCGACCCGTCCGGTCAGCGCGCTCAAGCCGAGCGCAAGCTGGAGGAGGCCAAGAAGGAGAAGTAAGGATGCCTTTGTTGGGTTTTCATCCGGTATCGCTTGCAGCGTTCGCGCTGGGCATCATCATCAGCCTGTGGGCGCAATGGATGGTGCGCAGTGCCTACAGTAAATACTCGAAGGTGGGCGTGCGCTCGGGCATCACGGGCGCAGAGATTGCCCGCCGCATGATGCGCGCCGAGGGCATCGATAATGTCGGGCTCGAGATTGTGCCCGGCGAGATGACCGACCACTACGACCCGACCAAAAAGGTCGTGCGCCTGTCGCAAGACGTCTATCACGGTCAGAGCATCGCTTCGCTGGGTATCTCGGCGCACGAAGTCGGCCACGTGATTCAAGACGCGCGCGGTTACGCCCCGATGCGCCTGCGCGGGTTCATCTACCCGGTCAGCAATATTGGCTCCACGCTCGCCTTTCCGCTGGCCATCGGCGGGTTGCTGTTCTCGGCGCCCGGCCTGGTGACCATCGGCATCTGGCTGTTTGCGGCCGCGCTGGCCTTTACGCTCATCACGCTGCCGGTTGAGTTCAATGCCAGCAGCCGCGCCGTGCGCGCACTGGCGCAGGGCGGCGTGATGACCGACGATGAATTACGCGGGACCAAGCGCGTCTTGAACGCGGCCGCGATGACCTATGTGGCCGCGGCGGCCACGGCGGTTTTGCAGTTGGTCCAGTTGCTGGTGCTGCGCAACGCGCTCGAAGACTGAGCGCTAAGCGCCCGCATAGCGGAAAAGTCATGAAGCGCGGCGGTACATGCCTGTTGGCCTGTGCCGCCGTTTTCTTTTCGCTGGCCGCGGCCCACGCCGAGCCCATGCGTATCCGTGCGGAGGGTACGGCCAACGGCACCGGCCCACGGGCCCAGCAAACCGCCCTGGCCGAGGCCACCCGTGGCGCGTTGGTGCAGGTGCTCGAGGCCTGGGTGGCCCACGACGACGTGCGCGCGCTCGACCGCATCCTGCGCGTGGCGCCCTCCTTTCTCCAGCGCAGCGAGATTCTGCGGGTCGACGTGCTGGCCGGCAGCACACGCGTCGAGGCGGACCTCTACTTCGACCGCGCTGCGTTGCGCAGTGCCGTGGCCGAGGTGATGCTGCCGGTCCTCGAGGCGCCGCCGCGCCTGTGGCTGCTGGTGGCGCCGCCGCCCGAGGTCGACGCTGCATTCTTCTACGACGAGTTGTCGCAGTATCTGGCCGACGTGCCCATCCAGGTGGTTGGCACGGGCGTGGGTCCCTATCCGCTGCCTGAGGGGCTGGCCGAGGCGGCCATGGCCGGCGATGGCGAGGCGGCGCGCCGCTTTGCCCTCAGCCGCGATGCCACGGTCATTGGTGTGGGCGCGGCAACGGTAGAGGCCGAAGATCCCGCACCGGGCACCAACCTGCGCCGCTTCGTGCTGGACCTCACGCTGCGGTTGCACCGGGGCCTCGACGGCGAACGCATCGAGGTGGTGCATACCCGTGCAGCGATACACGGGCAGGTGCTGGGCCCGGCGACGCGCCTCGCCGTGGAAGACGCTTGCGCACGTGTGGCGCCCGACTTGCAGACGGCGGTCACCCTGGTCGCCCTGTCACGCCGGGCGAGCGACGATGTGCTGCTGACAGTGGAAGCAGCGCAGACACGGGAGCGGCTGGCCGCATTGCTCGAGGCGATCGAGCAACAACCCGGGGTGGGCGAGACGTCGGTGCTCTACTTCTCGCCTGCGCTGGCGCGCCTGCGGCTGGAATACGCGCACGACCTGATCCGGCTGGTCGACACCTTGCGCGGCCAGCGCCATCAGGGGCGCACGGTGCAGGTGCGCCGCGCGCTCGAGCGCGACCTCGTGCTGCGCCTGGCCCCGGCGAGTTGACCGCCCCCAAACGCTGGGCTATCCTGCGGGGCCCGAAAGCGCTTTAAGGATGGGCACCGTTGAGCGACAACCCCCCGATTCCCGACATCTCGATTGTGGTTCCGGTCTTCAACGAGGCCGATAATCTGCCGTTGCTGTACGACGAGTTGAACGCGACCCTGGAGGTGTACGGCCGCGCGTACGAGGTCGTATTCGTCGACGACGGCAGCAGCGATGGCAGCTACGAAATTCTGCGGGGGCTGAACGCGAAAGACCCGCGCTACCGCGTGGTGCGCTTCGCCCGAAACTTCGGCCAGAACCCCGCGCTCTACGCCGGCTTCGCCTATGCCCGCGGCGATGTGGTGGTCACGCTCGACGCCGACCTGCAGAACCCGCCCAGTGAGATTCCCAAGCTGGTCGATGCGCTGGAGGCGGGCCACTTTCACGTGGTGCAGGGCTGGCGTGCGGGCCGCAAGGACCACCCGCTGCGCAAGCTGGCCTCGCGCATCGTGAACCGCATCACGTCGCGTTTGACGGGTATTCAGGTGCGCGACCTGGGAAGCGGCATGAAAGCCTACCGCCGCAGCGTGGTCGACCAGTTGAACTTGTCACGCCACCGCTCACGCTATGTGCCCGCCGAGGTCGCCTGGCTGGGCGTGCCCGTGGGCGAAGTCGAGGTGGCGCACCGCTCGCGCCATGCGGGCGCCAGCAAGTACAACCTGTTGTCGCTGCTGCGCGTAAACTTCGACATGATCGCCAGCGTCAGTACGGCGCCGGTACAGCTCATCGGCTGGCTGGGTGCGGTGTTCGCGATGTTGGGTTTCGCGATGACACTGTTCATCGGCGCGCTGCGCATCGTCTACGGCAACTACAGCGAACTGGCCACCATCGCCGCTATCTTCTTCTTCCTCGCAGGCGTGCAGATGCTGGCCACGGCGCTGCTCTGCCAATATGTGACACGCATCTACGTCGAGGTGCAGCAACGCCCCTACTACATCGTGGACGAGACGCACGAATGAGCGCACCGCCGTTGCACATCGCGCCGGTTGACCAGTTGGATGCCGGCCACCTGGCCGGGCTGGTGGCGCGGTGCGGGCGCCTGCCGCTCGACTATCTGCCCAGCGCCCAGCCCGAAGCCGTGCAGGCGATGGAGTGCGCGGCGGTGACGGCGCAGTTCGGGCGCGACGATGCCCACGCACTGGCCGCGTGGGATGGAGACGGCACCCTGCAGGGACTCGCCATTGTCGGCCCTCTCGAGTGGGAGACGGGGCTCTATGGCAAGCCGATGGCGCGTCTGCGCTACTTTATGGTGCGCGACCCCCACACCGCCGACGCGGTGTCTGAGGCGCTGCTGACCGCTGCGCGTGAGCTGGCCGAGGCGCAGGGCTACACCTATCTGGACCTGCAGGTGCGTGTCGACGACCTGACACCCGTCAACGCCGCCGTGCGCTGCGGCTTCCGCCTGGTCGCCACGCACCTGACGCTCGTGCACGACTTGTCGCGGCCCGTGCCGCCCTGTCCGCCCACGCCGGCGACCATCGAGCTGGGGCGGCCCGAAGACGTGGACGAACTCGAGGCGATGGCCGCGCGCTGTGTGCCGCCCTACAGCCGCTATGCCGTGGACCCCCGGCTGCCGCGTGACAAGACCCCCGTGGTGTTTGGCCAGTGGGCCGCCAACTCTGTGCGCGGCTACGCCCAACTGACCCTGGTGGCGCGCGTCGACGGCGTGATCGCGGGCTACTCCGCGTGGCGCGACAACGCCGCCGCGGCACAGTACCTCGGCGAAAAGCTGGCGGTGAGCGCGGTGAGTTCGGTGGTGCCCGAGGCACGCCGGCAGAACATCTTCGGCGCCATGCTGCACGCCTGCCTGCAGTGGCACCACGAGCGCGGCTACCGCTACGTCGAGCCGGTGACCCACGCCATCAACACGGGCATCCAGCGCGCCAGCTACAGTCTGGGCGGGCGCACGCTCGCGGCGCGCCACAGCCTGCACTGGCACGCCTGAGGCCGCGCGTGCCCACTTATGCGATCATCGTGCCCACCTACAACAGCGCCGGCACGCTCGCGCCCCTCCTGGAATCGCTGAGCCGGCAGACCTGCACCGATTTCGAAGCCATCGTGGTAGACGACGCCTCGACCGATGAGACACCGCACATGGTGCAGCGCTACCCCGTGCGCTACGAGCGTCTGAGCGAGAACCGCGGGCCGGCCCACGCGCGCAACGTGGGCGTGCAGCACACGGCGGCCCCGTGGCTGGTCTTCACCGATGCCGACACCGAGTGGTTGCCCGACACCTTGGCGCAACTCGACGCCGTGCTGCGGGCGCGCCCCGACCTCGACGCGCTGGTCGGCAGCTATGCCGGCCGCCCCGCAAATGCCGGGTTTGTGCCGCGGTACAAGGCCCTGTGGGAATTTTGTGTGATGGACCTCCGTTATCCGCAGCGTCCAGACGAGGCGTTTCCCATGAACTCGTGGGCGCCACGGCCCGGCGCCATTCGCCGGTCCGCCTTCACGGAAGTGGGCGGCTTCGATGTGCGCTTTACGGGCGCCGACCTGGAAGACATGGAATTGGGTTACCGCTTGCACGCAGCGGGACATGCCATCGGCTTTGCGCCGCACGTGCGCATTCGCCACCACTATCCGCCCACGGCGCGGCGCGAATTGAGCGCCTTTGCCCGGCGCGTGGTCTGGTGGATACGTATGGCGCGCGGACGCGGGGTGAAGCTGGACAGCCACGGCGAAGGCAGCGCCAGTACGGCGGCGGCGCATCTGACCGGCTTCGCCGCGTTCTGGCTGGCACCCGCATCGGTGTTATGGTGGCCCCTCGGGGCGGCGGCGCTGTTGGCGATGGCAGGTTTCGTGTGGCTGAACCGCACCTTTCTGGCGGCTGCCTGGCGCGAGGAGGGACGGTGGTTCGCGGCGCGTGCACTGGCCTATTGCTGGGTGCACACGATAACGCTGGGCTTTGCTGCAGGCTACGGCCTGCTGACCGCGGGGAAGGAAGTACAACCCGATGGCGGGTAAAATTGGTACTGCTCTCAAGGGCTACATGAACCGGACGACCCCCGGTTACATGATTTTCTTCGTTACGCCGTTCTGTGCGTGCCGCTGCAAGATGTGCTTCAACATGGACGCCATCTTGAATGCGGGCCACCGCAAGGTGCTCAGCTTCGAAGAGATTGAGCAGATCACGCACAACTGGCCGGGCCTGCATCAATTGAACTTCTCGGGCGGCGACCCCATGCTGCGCCGCGATTTTCCCGAAATCGTAAAGCTGTTCTACGACAATTCCGACACGCGCTTCTTCACCATTCCCAGCAGTTCTTCGCACCCCGAGCGTTACGAGGCCGCGGTGCGCAAGATTTGCGAATACTGTCCCGATGCCTGGATTCGCGTGACGCAGAGCATCGACGCCGTCGGTGAACTGCACGACGAGATCCGCCAGCGCAAGGGCTTGTTTGAATGCGTGGTCGACTTCAACGCGCGTCTCGACCGGCTGACGCAGGAGTACGACAACCTGAGCGTGTCCATTGCCACGGTGTTCTGCAAGTTCAACCGGGGCCGCAACTACGAGTTGCTGGACTACGCCTATCAGAACCTCAAGTTCACCGACCTCGGCGCGCTGTTCGTGCGCGGCGAGACGCCGGAAAAAGACGCGAAAGATGTCGAGGGCGAAGAGTTTGTCGCCTATCAGAAAGAATGCATTCGTCGCCGGCGCGACAAGGGCGAGCGTCCCGTCGGCCTGGCGTCGCGCGCGTTCGCGGCGGTGAACCACACCGTGGCGCAATTTGTGATGGAGCAGGTGTCGGAAGAGAAGTACATCATGCCGTGCCGGGCCGGGCGCCAGATGGTCGTGATGGACGACGAAGGCAGCATCACGCCCTGCGAGATGCTCGACTTCATGATCAAGGAAGGCACCAGCAGCGTCTCGACGGCGGATCTGGGGAACATCCGCGACTTCGACTACGACATCCGCAAGGTGCTGCAGACGGAGACGGCGAAGCGCGTGGCCAAAGAGATTGTGGACACCAAGTGCCACTGCACCTTCGAGTGCGCCATGGCCGTCAACACCATCTACAACTGGCAGGCCTGGCC
>CAYMLC010000224.1:1396-6232 GCA_964390765.1 uncultured Nitrospirales bacterium | reverse complement strand
GGCGCGCACGGGTCGTAAATGGGGGTGGTCACTTCCGAGTGCTGCGGATTGACGCGCATCCCACACGAACGGCCCTGGCTGCGGCCGCGAAAGCGGTGCCACTGCGCGGGCGAATTGAACACGATGTGGTCGGCATGCCCGGCGATTTCGTCGAATTCATCGTCGCGAAAAGCGGGCGCATAGAGGTGTGCCTCGCCGCCGAAGACCTCCTTACCGAGGCGCAATTCATGCAGCGAACTGGCGGTGGTGCCGGCCAGGTAGTCGCGCAGCAGCGGAAAGGTGCGCCACATGGCGAAGCCCTTGAGCGCAAGCAAAATGCTGCAGTCCGCCTCGCGCTGCACGTGGGCGAGGATACGCCCGTTGGCGCGCAGGCGGGCGGCATCTATCAGGTAGCAGGGCGACGGCAACGCATCGAGGTCGAGCGCCGCCCACCAGGCTTCGGCTGCGGGCGCTGCGCTCAACGGTGCTGCACGTGCCAGGGCAGGCCGAGCGGGCCCACGCGTTCGAGGAAGGGGCGTGGGTCGAACTGCTCCATGTTGAAGACGCCCTCGCCGCGCCACTGCCCGGTAAGCATCATGATGGCGCCAGTCACGGTGGGCACGCCCGTGGTATAGCTCACGGCCTGGGCCTTTACCTCGCGATAGGTCTCGGCGTGGTCGCACACGTTGTAGATGAACACGCGCCGGGGTGCCCCGTCTTTCTCCCCTTCGACCAGACAGCCGATACACGTCTTGCCGGTGTAGTTCTCGCCCAGGCTCGAGGGCTCGGGCAGCAAGGCCTTGAGAAACTGCAGCGGAATGACGGGCGTGCCGTGGTAGTCGACGGGGTCGATGCGCGTCATGCCGACGTTCTGCAGCACACGCAGGTGGGTGAGGTATTCGTCGCCAAAGGTCATCCAGAAGCGGATACGTTCAAGGCCGGGGATGTGCCGGACCAGCGATTCCAACTCTTCGTGATACAGCAGGTAAGACTTGCGCGGTCCGACTTCGGGATAGTCGAAGTCCATGGACACCGACATCGGGTCGATGCTCTTCCACTCGCCCCGCTCCCAGTACTTGCCGCGCTGCGTAATCTCGCGGATATTGATCTCGGGGTTAAAGTTCGTGGCGAAGGCGTGGCCGTGGTCGCCGGCGTTGCAATCGCAGATGTCGATGGTGCGGATACGGTCAAACAGTTCGGCCTGGGCATAGGCGCAGAAGACATTGGTCATGCCGGGGTCGAAGCCGCAGCCCAGCAGCGCCATGATGCCGCGTTCGCGGAAGCGGTCGTGGTACGCCCACTGCCACTTGTACTCGAACTTGGCCTCGTCCGGCGGTTCGTAGTTGGCGGTGTCGAGATAGTCGACGCCGGTCTCTAGGCAGGCGTCCATCAGCGGCAGGTCCTGATAGGGCAGCGCCACGTTGATGAGCAGGTCGGGCTGCACGCGCTTGATGAGCGCGACGGTCTGTGCCACATCATCGGCATCGACCTGTGCGGTGTGAATGGCCCGGTCGATTTGTGCGGCGATCGCGTCGCACTTTTCCTTGCGCCGGCTGGCGAGCCAGATGTCATCGAAGACTTCGGGCACCTGGGCGCACTTGTGCGTCACCACGCCGCCCACCCCGCCTGCGCCGATAATCAGTACCTTTGCCATGCTGCTCCCTCGGGTGCGGTGCTGTCTGCCGCGTGAAGACGAAGTGTAGCGAACCGGCGGCGGGCGCAAAAACTCTGGGCGGACGGGGCTTGGATTGGCGGCGCACACTGCGCTAGGCTAGGTGGCCTCTGGGCAAGACTCTTCACCTTACACCTGCATTCGGGAGAAGTGCGTTTGAGCAGCGAACCGATAGGCCCGGCCGCCGCGGCCGATACGAACGACAAGCCGAAGGCGCAGCGCCAGCCACTGCGCTCGTTGCTGGTTCCGCAGAAGATTTTTTTCGTTACCGGGATGGGTGTGCACAAGGAGAAGCTGGCGGCGTTCGAAACGGCGCTGCGCGATGCCGGCATTGCACGCTACAACCTGGTGCACGTATCGAGCATCTTTCCGCCTGAGTGCGAGATCATTGACCGGCAGGAGGGCGAATCGCTCTTGACGCCGGGGCAGATCGTGCATTGCGTGATGGCGCGCTCGGAGACGAACGAGCCGAGCCGGCGTATCACGTCGGCATTGGGTCTGGCGCGTCCGCAGGAGGCAGACCAGTACGGCTATATCAGCGAGCACCATGCCTTCGGCGACTTGCAGGAGGTGGCGGAGGAATATGCTGAAGACCTGGCCGCCACCATGCTGGCGACGACGCTCGGCATCGAGTTTGATCCTGACGATGCGTGGAACGAGCGCAAGCAGGTGTATCAGGCCAGTGGCCGTATCTTCGAGACGCGCGCATGGAGCATCTCGGCCGAGGGCCGTGAAGACGGCAAGTGGACCTGTGTAGTCGCTGCCGCGGTCATGGTGATCTAGGCGGCGCTCAGGACGTGTCGAGCGCTTCGAGGGCGGCGGTAAAGGGTCCGAAGGTCTCGGCGCCAAAGAGGACGAAGCGCACCAGTTCGAGCGTGCACCCGGGGGCGCAATGGTCGCGCGCCGCAGCCATGGCGATGTGCGCGGCTTCGGCAATTGGATAGCCATATACGCCGCAACTCAAGGCGGCCAGTGCCAGCGAACGCGCGCCCACCTCTTCGGCCACTTCAAAACTCCGCCGGTACGCGCTGGCCAGTTGGTCGGCCTCGCCGTGCTGGCCGTCGCGGTACACCGGGCCCACCGCGTGAATGACCCAGCGCGCGGGCAGTGCGCCCGCGCCGGTGGCCTTGGCGTCGCCCGTCGGGCACCCGCCCAGCGTGCGGCATTCTTCGAGAATGGCGGGGCCGCCCGCGCGGTGGATGGCGCCGTCTACGCCGCCGCCCCCGGCCAGTTGCGCGTTGGCCGCGTTGACCAGGGCATCCACCTGCTGCGTGGTAATGTCGCCCTGCACCGTCTCGATGCGGGTGTTGCCGATGGTTCGCTGCGCGCCGTGCATCGCCGCTAGGCCTCCGGCACGTCGGCGCCCCACCAGTCGGCCCGCACGCGCCCCTGTTCATGGTCCCACGCGAGCATGCGCTTGCGCGCGCACGACACGTTAGCCATGACCACCGCGACCACGCCATAGGCGCCCAACTCGGGCGGACAATACAGCGGCGCGCCGTCGCGAATGGCGGCGTGGTGGTTCCGGTGGTGCGGGTCTACATCTTCCGCGCCGGTCTTGCGGTGCGTCTCGGTCACCTCGCCGTCTTCATTGGCGATTTCCCAACCGCGGCTGTTGAAGCGCAGGGTGCCGCGCGTGCCGCGGATGAGGTGGTCGTTGCTGCGGTCATTGGCCATGGTGCCCAGCACGTGCAGCGTCATGCCTTCGGTGATGCCTTCAACGGGCCCGTATTCGGCCATCATCTCGAAGCTGTCCGGCAGGTCGCGTCCGTCGGGCCAGGTGTAGATGCCCCCCATGCCCACGACGTGATTCGGGTAACCAAGGTCGCAGGCCTTCAAGAGGCGCGTGAGGCGGTGGATGAAGAGGTCGGTGGCAATGCCGCCGGAGTAGGCGGAATAGCAGCGCCAATCGTAGAAGCGGCGCGCGTCCCAAGGCACCTGTCGGGCGGGCTGCTGCCAGGCCACCCAGTCGAGGCCATCGGGCTTGGGCTCGTCGCTCGTGCGGCCCGTGCGCCAGGGCCCGTCGCCCTGATAGTCGCGCACATAGTCAATCTGGGCCTGCACCACCGAGCCAATCTTGCCCGCGCGGATGGCCTCGCGCGCGCTGCTGTAGCTGTCGTCGGCCATGCCCTGCACGCCCACCTGCACCTTCAGCCCGGTCTCGGCGACCTTGGCGAGCACATCCTGTGCCTGCTTGATGGTGTGGGTCATGGGCTTCTCGACATAGACGTGCTTGCCCGCATCGAGGGCGTCGAGCGTGAGGTACGCGTGCGAATGCTCGGGCGTGGCGATGAGCACATAGTCGATGTCGTCGCGATCGAGCACGGCGCGGTAGTCGGCGTACTGGTCCGCGTTACCGTCCAGGCTGCGGATGCGCTGGGCAAAGCGGCTGGCGTGGCGATCATAGACGTCACACACGGCGACGACATCGATGTTTTCCTCGGCACGCATGGGCAGCATCTTGTCGAGGT
Organism: uncultured Nitrospirales bacterium; assembly: GCA_964390765.1. Classification (GTDB taxonomy): domain Bacteria; phylum Hydrogenedentota; class Hydrogenedentia; order Hydrogenedentales; family JAGMZX01; genus CAYMLC01. The sequence goes on along the minus strand of CAYMLC010000224.1, from coordinate 2,110 downwards.
GGTGCCGGGCAATCCCGCCGCAGCCGATAATGCCCACGCGCAGGCGGTTGTTGGCGCCTTCGACCTGGGCATAGCTGCGCGCATTCATGGTGGCGGCGGCAGCCGTGGTGGCGGTAGCGGCCAGAAACTGGCGGCGGCTGGGCGTCTGAAAGTCGGACATGCGGCGCTTCCTTCTCGCGGGGCGTAGTTAATGTTCTGCTAACGATAGAAAGGCGCCGGGGCGGCAAGCAAGCTGTTTGCCGCGCGCGGCGCAGGGCGCCCGGCAGCGAGCAAACCCGCACGGAAAAATGGCTTGTAATGTCTCGCTACTTGGCGTAAACTGGCGGCTGTTAGGGGCATGCCCCGCCACGGGGACGGGCACGCCCGCTAGCCGGTGGATATGGCGCGGACATATGCGCCGGTTGTCAACCAATGGCCAACAATCGGAAGGAGAAGTGGACATGACGGGACTCAGCGATATTTTTGGTTTGAATGATGGTTGCGTCGGTGCCGAGCCGTTCAGCCTGAGCTGCGCCTTCAGCGCGTTCATCCTCACGGCGATCGGTCTGGGCTTCAGCCTGCTCGACAGCCTCATCAACCTGGGTACGGACCTGGGCATCACGCTGCCGACCCTGCCGTTCTAACACGGCAATGCGCAGCAGCGGCCGGGTCATTTGAAAAGACCCAGGGCCGTTATCGCGTTCAGCGCTTTCGTTTAGCGTGAGCACGGCCCCG
>CAYMLC010000224.1:0-1386 GCA_964390765.1 uncultured Nitrospirales bacterium | reverse complement strand
TTTGTTGTCGTCAGTTTTACTCGCCACGCCGCGCCCCGCAGCCGGTGGCTGTCCGGGCGAACCCAATCGAGTTGTACCGTGTCCGAGCCCGCTGGGCTACGCGCCCTCCCCCCTGCTCTCTATGCCGCTGCCGTCGTGATTGCCCTCGCGGTGGTCAACGTCGCCCTCCTCCAGATACCGCCCGCCCCCGTGCCGGCCGATGCGCCGGACGATGTATTCTCCGCCGAGCGCGCGTTCGCGATTGTCGAGGCGATAGCGCAACATCCCCACCGCATTGGCACGGTGGAAAACGTGCGCGTGCGCGACGAGTTGGTCGCCCGCTTCAAGGCGGCGGGCTACGAGCCCGTGATTCAGCAGGACGCCCTGGTCAGCGGGCGGCGCTACGCCGTGCCACACAATGTCTACGCCATGCTGCGGGGACACGACCCGACGGGCACCGTGGTGGTGATGGCCCACTACGACAGCGTGCCCTTTGGCCCGGGTGCGGCCGACGATGCTACGGGCGTGGCCGCGGTAATCGAAGCGGCGCGCGCCATGCGGCTGGGGCCGGCGCCGCGCAACAACATTTTGTTTCTCTGCACCGACGGCGAGGAGAAGGGTCTGCTGGGTGCGCGCACCCTGCTGGCCCACCATCCCGAGCGGCACAACCTGCGGCTGGCGCTCAACTTCGAAGCACGCGGCCACTATGGCCCATCGATGATGTTCCACACGGGCCCGAACAATGGCCGGCTCATCGAAGGGCTGATGGCCGGTGCGCCCTATCCGGTCGCGTCTTCGTTCATGTTCGATGTGGCCAGGCGCATGCCGACGACGACAGACTACTGGGCGCTGAAGGCGGCTGGCGTGCCGGGGCTCGACTTCGCCTTCGTAAATGGCATCCAGTACTACCACACCATGAACGACCGTCCGGCGCACCTGTCGCTGCGCAGTGTGCAGCACCACGGCTCCTATGCGCTGGGTCTGGCGCGGTACTTTGGCGAGGCCGACCTGGCGGGCATCGACAGCCAGCCCGACGTGGTGTACTTCAACACGCTGGGCCCGCATATGGTGTCGTACAGCACGGGCTGGATTGGGCCGCTGGTGTTGCTGGCAACGCTGCTGTATGCCGTCGTGCTGGGGGTGGGTTTCCGGCGCGGCGAATTCACGTGGGGCGGCATGCTGCGCGGCTTCGCGACCTTCCTGGCCAGCGCGCTGCTGGTGCCGGTGTTGCTCGCCGGGCCATTGGTATGGGGCTTCCAGCGCTTCGGCCCCTACGCCCTCTACAACCAGCCCTACTACGAGGCGGCCTTTGTGCTGCTGACCCTGGCGGTGTGCGTGTTCGCGTTCGGCTGGGCCGCGCGCTACAGCAGCCCGGGCCGCCTGCTGAAGGGCGCGCTCGTATGGGCC
>CAYMLC010000223.1:0-6267 GCA_964390765.1 uncultured Nitrospirales bacterium | reverse complement strand
ACCGCTGCCAGAGTGCACCCCACAGCGAGGGGGCGGGCGCATCCGGTGCCGACGACGCCTCGCTCAGCGCGGGCGTCACGACGAAGGCGAGCTGTGCGCCGAGGTCATCGATCCACGTGAACGCGCCATACACCCGCGCTTGGCCCGGGTCCTGCGCGCCCGCGATGGGCGCCAGCGTGCAGGCCAGCAGCGCCAGCGCTCGGGGCCAGCGGGAGAAGACGGCGTGCGTTTGTCGGCGGGAAGATACGTTCCACATAGTCTCGCAGTATGCCGCTTGCCGGGGGGCGCGTAACAAACGGCGCAATGCCGCGTAAGTTTGGCCGAGGGTACGAACTACCGAGCCGGCCGTAGCCGCACCCTGTACGCAACCAAGGCAAATGGGAGCAAAACACCATGGATTTCTTTGACGACGTGTTCGCGTTCTTCACGGATCTGTTTGACCAGATCATTATGTTCTTCGAAGAACTGTTCGGCGGCCTGTTCTAAGCGCGCCACCGATAGCACCATTTTCGCGTGCCCGCGCCGTACCGCCTCCCCCTCCGTCGCGGTGCGGGCACGCCATCCCCCCCCCGGCGGACCGTACCGCATTGCGCGTGGTGCGGTCCGTCTTTCTGGATCACGGTGCTGGGTCGCGCAGCGTGGCGGCCGGGTGCGTGCCGGCCTCGCGCGTTCACGCCTAATAGATGCCTTTAATAGATGCCTTCGTACCCGTCGGGCGCGAGGTCCCAGGTCGGTCCGTACACATGCAGGCGCTTGGTCGCTTCGCCTTCGGGCGTCTCGAGTGGCTGGCCCGCGTGGGTCCACGCCAGCAGGCTGCCTTCCAGGTTGGCCGCGTCCACGCCCGCATCGCGCAGTTGGGCGGCATAGCGCCCGCTGCGATAGCCGATGGTGCAATAGGTCACCACATCGCGCCCGGCGTATTGCTCGCGCGCCGCTTCGTACTGCGTCTTCGTAATGGCGCCGGGCAGTATGCTCACCGCCTGCTCTTCCGGTGTGCGCGTATCCACCACCAGCGGCCCGTCGCCGGCCGCACGCTTCGCCGCCAGTTCGCCGGCCGTTACGTGCGGTACGTTGGGATAGGCCCAGCTATACCAATAAGCCATGCTGTCGATCGTCGCCTTGCGCTCGGCGTCGGACGCCGGTGTTCCGGCGAACAGTTGGCGCACGCTGAAGCCCAGCGTCAGCGCCAGCCCCACCACGAGCGCGGCAATGCCCCACATCCTTCGTTTACGCATCGTTATGAACCACCTGTGCGTTGTGTCCTGTATACCCGGGTGCCGCTTCGTTACACTTACCAGCGGGAATGTGTCCCCCCTGAATTCAACACAACGCCGCTGGCAGGTCAATCGCGGCCACGGGTAGAACCATGCGACCACCGTTCAATCATTCCGGCGCTTTCGGCCTCCTCCTCCTGCTCGCGCTCCTCAGCTTCGGCGGGGCTACCTGCCAGGAGGCGCCGGGCGAGCCCTTTGTCGCTTTTGCGCGCACGGGCGGCCACCTGGGTTTTGACGACCGCGTGACCGTGTATAAGGACCAGCGCGCCGTCATCGAACGCAACGGCAACCGGCGCACGATCGTGCTGCCCGAGCCGCGGTGGGTGGCGCTGCGTTCGCTCGTGCGCAGTACCGACTTCAGCGGCTTTCAGCAGCAAGCCGTGCGGGGCGATGGGACGCGTCAATTGGCGCGCGCCGACTATGTGAACTATACGCTGCGCTACGCGGGCCGGGCGTACGAGACGAACGACGCCATCATCCCCGAGGCGTACAAGCCGGTGGCCTCGCTGCTCGCCGCGATCATCGAGGACTACGCGGGTGACCTGGGACCCGGCGCCGAGCCTGTCGAGTGAGCAGCGCAAGGGCCGTCGCCAGCAGCGCCAGCCCGCCCAACGCGGCCGGGGCCGAGCGCACCCCGTGCAAGGTGCCGCGGACCATGGCGGCCAGCCAGGGGCGGGTGGCCACTTCGCGCGCCACCGCCGGACTCAAGCTGTAGTAGGCGTCTACGACGGCCGCCCCCGCGTGGTGGCGTAGCAGGGTCTCGTCTCGCCAGGTACGCAGCGGGGCCAGTTCGGGGGCCAGCGGAGTGCCATAGGCCGCGGTAGCGATGAAGCAGGGGTCGTTGAACAGCGCCAGCGTCGCGCGCAGCAGGGCCAGTATCCCACGCAACTGGTCGAGGGGGCTGGGTTCTTCGCCGGGGAGGCCCGCCCGCGCCGTGACCGCAAAAAGCCCGGTGAACGGCGCATCGAAGGTAACCAGCGTGGGGCCGGCCGCGCCGCCGCTGATCGCGCGCACGCGGGTGAAGCCCGCATCGTCCCACGCCTGGGCGCCGGGGTCGAACACGAACAGGCCCAATTCGCTTGCCTGGAATGCGCCCGGCACCAGCACCTGAAAAGTGCCCGGCAGGCGCAGGCGCAGCGACTGCGGTGCGACTTCGAAGAGGGCGAGCGGGCCACCGGGCGGGGCCGGTGCCACGGCGTCGGTGGGCAGCACGGCGCCCCCGAAATCAAAGGGTGCGTGGAAAGCCATGGGCGGCAACGCCGCACCGAGCCCGAGCGCCGGGCTGCTCTCGTCGTTCACCACGAACGATGCGCCGGTATCGGGGTTGTAGCGCGTAATCGTCTCGGGCCGCGTGTCGAACTGCGATACGGTCACGAAGCGCGCCTGCGTATTGAAGGCGCCATCGGGCGCCGTCGCCGTGAGCACCACCCGGGCGAGGCCGGGCTGCGCAAAGGTGTTGCCGGGGGCCGCCGCGCTGCTGTCGGGTTGTGCGTCGCCGTCGAAGTCCCACGCAAAGGTGAAGCCGCCGGGTGTCCCGGGCGTGGCGCTGAACGCCGTGCTCAGGGGTGCCGTGCCCATGCCCGGCGTGACCGATACGTCCACCGCGGGCGGCGCGCCCACCGCTACGGGAAAGGTCGCGCTGCTGCGCAGGCCGCTGCCGTCGGTTACGCGCAGGGTGGCCAGATAGCGCCCCGGTGCGGCGTAGGTGGTGGCAGCGCGAAAGTCGGTCGCGTCTACGGTGAAGCCGTCGCGCAGGTCGAAGTCCCACTCCCACCGCTCGATACCGAACTCGTCGGCGCTGCTGATGCCGACGAAGGTCGCGACTGCGGGCGGCGCGCCGTCTGCCGGCGTTACGTCCACCTCGGCCACGGGAATCGGCGGGGTCACATCGAGCGCGCCCCGTGGGCCGCCGTCGCTGCCGATGTCGTTGCGGCTGCCGTCGCGGTCGTTCGATTCGGGATTGGGGTCGCCGGCATCGCGCAGGTTCGAATCGCCCTGCAGGTGGTAATTGCGCGCGGCCGGGTTCACAAAGGCGGGGTTCGATTCAAGGTCGGTGGCGTCGGGCGCGGCGCCGTCGTAGGGCGTGTCGACGCGATTGAAGGCGTTGTACGCATTGTCCAGTTGCACACCCGGCCCCAGGCGCACCCCCGTTACGCCACGGTCGAAGATGTTGTTGCGCAGTGGCGAGAGCACGGCATCGGCCAGGGCGTCGATGTGCGTTGCGTTGTTGACGAAGGTGCAGTTCAATACGCCCGCGCCCGCAGCGGCGCCCACGCGCAGGCCGGTGGCGCTGTCGGCCACCACGCAGTTGCTGAGGACGGTCACCGCGCCCGGCGGCACGCCGATGGCCGCGGCGTCGACCCCGGCCGTGACCACCGTCAGGCCGATGAGCATGGCGCCGTCTTCCAGGGTCAGGCCCGTCTCGCCCGCGGCGAGGTCCGATACGAGGGTGGTGAAGGTCGGCCCTTCTTCCGTGCGCAGCGCCACGCCCGCCGGCACGACCAGGGGCGGCTCCTGATAGGTGCCGCGCCGCGCCTCCACGGTATCGCCGGCCAGGGCGGCGGCCAGGCCTTCGGCCAGGGTGGCGAATGGTGCGGCGGTGCTGCCGTCGGATGCGCCCGTGAACCCGGGATCGACGAAGACGGTGCGCGGCGTCTGGGCCATGGCGCCGGGTGCGGCCAGCAGCGCCAGCCCGGCCAGCGCCGCCAGCGGGCCGCGTAAGAGGCGTAGCATCAGTATTCTCCCCGTGTTCCCCGCTCACTTGATTGCAGCATAGGCGCGCCTCTCGGGCACGTCAACTGTATTCCGGTTTGCTTGCACGCGCAGCGCCTGCTTACCCTACGCGCCGCACCCAGGAGGGTTTTCATCCGATGTGTCCGCCACCCGGCGAGAACGCCCCCGATACCGAAGCCGCCAGCGCCGCCGATGTTGTGCTCGAAGGGCCCGAAGACGCCGTGCTGCGTATCCAGCTCGACCAGTTCGAGGGGCCCTTTGACGTCTTGCTCTATCTCATCCGCCAGCAGGAACTCGATATCTTCGACATCCCCATCGTGCAAGTGACCGAGCAGTACCTGCGCTTTCTCGAGGCCATGCGCGAGGAGAACCTGGATGTTGCGGGCGACTTTCTGGTGATGGCGGCCACCCTGATCCAGATCAAGGCGCGCATGATTCTGCCGTCTGAAGTCGAGGAGGACGAGGAGGACGACCTCGAGGAAGAGGACCCGCGTCTCGAGCTGGTGGAGAAGCTGCTCGAATACCGCCGCTACCGCGACCTGGCCCGGCAGCTGGGTGCGCTCGAAGAACAGCGCGACGGCTGGTTCGGCCGCATGGTAAAGCCGAAGGTCGAGGTCATCGAAGACGAACAGGATATGGCCGACGTCGGGCTCTACGATTTGCTGGGCGCTGTGCGCGGGGTGCTGCGCTATGTGGTGGACCCGCCCGTGCACGAGGTGTACGGCGAGGGCCACACGGTGGACGAGAAGATCGCCCTGCTCGAGGATTGGCTCGAGCGTGCGGCCAGTGTCTCGTGGACCGAGCTGAGCGCGGCCAGCCGCTCGCGCGTCGAGATGGTGTGTTGTCTGCTCGCGATTCTGGAGTTGTGCCGCATGCATCGTGCGCGCGTGCACCAGGCGCAGGCCTATGCCGAGATTCGCCTGGTGGGTGTCGAGCCCGAAGCGGCGCACGCGGGGCATGGCCCGGAAGACGACTGACGCGCCCCCGGGCGATGCACGGCATGCTGTCGGCCGCCGGGGTGAAGCCATCGCGGCCTGGTATCTGCGCTTCCGCGGGTACCGCATTCTCGCGCGCAACGTGCATATCGGCCGCCATGAAATCGATCTGATTGCGCGGCGCGGCAAGCTGGTGGTGTTTGTCGAAGTACGCGCGCGCGCCCGGGCGGATGCCTACGCTCCGGAAGACAGCTTTGGTTCCGGCAAGCGGCGCGATGTGTGCGCGGCCGTGCGCGCGTGGTTGAACCACCATCGTCAGCCCGATGTCAGCTATCGCATCGACTTCATCGGCGTCATTGCGCATCGCTGGTGGCCCGCGGTGCGGCACCATGCCGACGCTGTGCGGTTGGGCGATTGAACCCCGGCGACGCGAAGGCGACGCGGCCCGGCCTGTTTCCCGAACGCGTGGTGACGGGGCGCCCGCCCGGCGCAATAAAAACGCCCCGGTGAGCCTGAACCCACCGGGGCGCCGCAATCGCTATCGCATATGCGCTAGACCGTCGCTTCCTGACCGCCCTGGGCGCGGATGAGATTGAGCGCGCTGCCGGCGCGGAACCACGCAATCTGCTGCTGGTTGTAGCTGTGGTTCGTCTCGAAGGTCTCGGTGCTGCCATCGGCGTGCGTCAGCTTCAGCGTCAGCGGGATGCCGGGCGCGAAGTCCTGCAGGTTGACGATGTCGATCACGTCGTCTTCCTGAATCCGGTCGTAGTCGGCCGGGTCCTTGAAGGTGAGCGCCAGCATGCCCTGCTTCTTCAGGTTGGTCTCGTGGATGCGCGCGAAGCTCTTCACCAGAATCACGCGTACGCCCAGGTGGCGCGGCTGCATGGCCGCGTGCTCGCGCGAGCTGCCCTCGCCGTAGTTGTCGTCGCCCACCACAATGCTGCTCAGGCCCTCGGCCTTGTAGGCGCGCGCCACGTCGGGAATGGATGCGTATTCGCCAGTCAACTGGTTCTTCGTCTCGCCGGTCTTCTCGTAGAACGCATTCGTCGCGCCGGTGAACGTGTTGTCGGCGATGTTGTCGAGGTGGCCACGGAAGCGCAGCCACGGCCCCGCCATCGAGATGTGGTCGGTCGTGCACTTGCCCTTCGCCTTCAGCAGGAGGCGCAGCCCCTTGAAGTTCTCGTCTTCGTTTTGGGCAAAGGGCGACAGCAACTGCAGCCGGTTCGAGTCGGGCTTGACCACGACCTCCACCTCGTCGCTGTTGGCGGCCGGCGCCACATAGCCCGCGTCTTCCACCGAGAAGCCCTGCGGGCATTCCACCTCGC